>JALOMP010000018.1 GCA_025455365.1 Chitinophagaceae bacterium
CCAGTATGGTAAATGGTAACAGCAAAACTATCAGTCGTTCTTTCAGATACATATGTTATAGTTGGAATAATTCGCAGGCAATGGTACAAAGAAATCCATGGATATCCCGCAAGCAACGTGCTGATATTTGTCATCCCGAAGCCCGGGGACAAGTGAATTTAGCCGACCCTGCCTGCAATTCAAACAGATGAAGCAGGGTACGAACAGGTGCTTCCGGATTTAACGGTAAAATGACCAGCACCCATCGTACCGGCAGCAGACCGGAATGACCAGGCATTTCAACGCCTGCCTGCCTTGCCGTATCTTCATTACGTGCCAATAAAGGTAACGCAAACGATAAGCTGACCGGCCTCATCTTTATTCAGGCCTAAAAGCCGTAACATTATGCTGTTTTAGGAAATCTGTTTCGGCAATATTCAGACACCAAAAAAATGAAGTATGGCTAACAAGAATCCACGTCGCAAAGCATTCATGAAGTACCTGGACAGCCTAAGGGTTAAGGAAGGCAAGAAAATATCACTTTTAAAAGACTTTCACGCGGATTACGACCATAAAATGGTCACCAAGGTGGAGGGTGTTAAAATACTGGAGGAAGGCATGAGCAACCTGGCCGTTCTGCAGGACAAGTTGTACGCGCACAACCAATATAGCGTCCTGATCGTTCTCCAGGCCATGGATGCTGCAGGAAAAGACGGCATCATCAAACATGTCATGAGTGGCCTGAATCCAACCGGCGTCAAAGTGAGCAGCTTCAAGACGCCCTCCAAGGAGGAACTGGACCACGACTATCTCTGGCGGCATGCCAAAGCACTTCCATCAAGAGGGGAGATCGGCATTTTCAACCGTTCACACTACGAAAATGTGCTGGTCACCAGGGTACACCCGGAATGTATCCTTTCTGAAAATCTTCCGGATGTATCCTCGGTGAAGGATATCAACAAATCCTTCTGGGAAAAGCGGTACAAACAAATTAATCGCTGGGAAAAAAACCTCGCGGAAAACGGCACGATCATCCTGAAATTCTTTCTCCATGTGTCCAAGGATGAACAGAAAAAAAGGTTCCTGGAAAGAATCAACGACAAGGAAAAAAACTGGAAATTCTCCGTAGCCGACGCACAGGAACGAAAGCATTGGGATAAATATATGGCAGCGTATGAAGAATTGCTCAGCGCCACGTCCACGGACTATGCTCCCTGGTATGTTCTGCCGGCAGATGACAAATGGTTTACCCGGCTCTGCCTTGGCGCCGTGATCTTCTTTGAATTTGAAAAACTGGGACTTTCCTATCCCGCCGTATCCCAGGAACAACTGGACAAACTGGAAGCCGTAAAGAAGGAATTGCTCTCAGAAAAATAAAGCAGGGAACATACAACCAGGCCCGGATGCATGTTCCCGGATGAAGAAAGAGAATACCTTATGCCAATGAATGTACGTCAGCCTATTTCCGCGGGAAAGTATGGGGTCACAGCGTTTATTTTGTCCTTGACGCTTTTCTCTCTTTTCATAGTACCACTCTTCCCCTTTGCCTGGATGAACCGGATGTACCCTTTGTCTTTCTCATGCATATTCCTCAGTGCTGCCTACTCGGTCCGGGGAAAGCACAGCCTGCTGTTCAGGGCTTCCCTGTTGGTTGCCATCTTAACGGCCATCAGTTCTTTTGCCGCCGAAGGATCATTCAAGTCTGCAGCCCGGATCGTGCAGTTTGTCTTTTTCATCCTGCTGGTGGTGGCACTGATCAGCCAGATTTCCGCCTCTCCCGAAGTGTCCGGCAAAGTGATCATGGACGCCGTGGCCGCGTACCTGCTGCTGGGTATAGCTTTTGGCATAACGGTAATTGTAGCAGACAGCCTGGTGGATGGCGCCTATAGCGAGCCATTATCATCCAAAAACGCAGGCATCATAAAGCCGGACATCCGCGATGCCCTTTACTATGCTTTTGTAACCTATACCACCACGGGATATGGCGACATTACACCTCGCCACCCCCTGACGAAATCCCTTGCCATGCTGATCAGCATCAGCGGACAGCTATACGTGGCCATCATCCTGGCCCTGTTGGTAGGCAAATTCGCGAGCCGGAAAACCGAATCAACAAAAAATACCTAAAACATGGACACAATCAACCAGACAAACATGCGAGGCATCGTCAGGATATCCATCGTCTTGCTGCTGCTCTTCCTGTTGCTTTTTGCGCTGTACAGCGTGATGAGTGCGTTCCTGGGTGTCTTTACCTTCGCCATTATCTTCTCTGTATCCTTCCACGGGCTTTTTGAAAAGTACCGGCACCTGGCTGGGAAATTCAAAAAATTGCCGGCCATCATCTATGGGGTCTTAATGGTATCCCTGATTGCCGTTCCATTTGTTTTTCTGCTCAATAAATTGGGCGATGTTATCCGGGATGCCATGGATCTTTTCAATCAGATCAGGAACGGACAAGTCCCGGCACTGCCAGGCTTCATTAAGAATATTCCGATCCTGGGTGACAGGGCGTCAACCCTCTGGTCGCAACTCGAAAAAGATCCGGTTGGCACCATCGGGGTTTATGATGAGCAGATTAAAAGTGCCCTTGAACACCTGGTTAGCGGAGGCACAGGGCTCATGGGAGCCGGCCTGGAACTCATCCTGGGCATTGTTGTATCCGCCATTCTATTGCATTATGGCAAAAAGGCGCTGGATCCCATTGATGCCTTCCTTTCCCAACTTTTGGGTGTCAACACGGCTGATGCCATTCTCGATGCCTCCGGTAAAGCCATCAAAGGCGTAGCGATCGGTGTGATGGGCACAGGAATGATTGCAGCCGTGGCATCCTGGATTGGTTTTAAAATTGCCGGCATCCAAATTGCCGGTATTCTCGCCGCCGTCACTTTCTTCCTGGTGGTGATCCAGGTAGGGCCGCTCCTCGTGGTTTTGCCGGTTGTCTTGTGGCTGGCACACGAAGGGGAGACGGGGCGTGCCATTTTCATGGGTATCTATGGAGTGGTTGTCCTGATGGGCATTGACAATGTGCTCAAACCGATCCTGATCGGCCGGAGCGGGAAACTTCCCATCCTGGTACTATTCCTGGGCGTTGTAGGCGGCATGGCTGCCTGGGGTTTCACCGGCATGTTCAAGGGAGCCATCGTGCTGGCCGTTTTCTACACCATCATTCAATCCTGGATTACCCGGAAAACACAGAACGGTGAAGCAGTGCCGGAGACATCAAATGCCTGATCACGTCCATAAAATATGTAAAAGATGAAAAACTGGATGAAGCCGTCCATATTCTGGTTGTTCGTATTCATTCCCATTACCATTGTACTGGAAAAAACAGGGGCTACGGACAGCACGGTGTTTTTTACAGCGGCCCTGTCCATCATTCCCATCGCCAAACTGATCGGCGAGTCCACGGAAAACCTGGCACACCATACCGGCGATGCCATCGGTGGATTGCTGAATGCCACGTTCGGCAATTTTCCGGAACTAATCATCGCCATTATCGCCCTGAATGCCGGCCTGTATGACATGGTGAGGGCCTCCCTCATCGGCGCGATCCTGGCTAACCTGCTCCTGGCAACCGGGGCTTCCTTCCTCGTGGGCGGCATCCGCCACCACAGCCAGGACTACAACCCCGCCACCACGCGGATTTACAATTCAATGATGTTTATCGCCGTATGCAGCCTGATTATTCCGGGGGCATTTGGTCGCTTTTTTGGCAGTGAAGCGATGTACGAGCGAAACGTGGCAAAACTCAATATCACGCTGGCCATCAGCCTTCTCCTTGCCTATGTCCTGTACCTTTTCTTCATGATTAAAACACACCCCGATTTGTTTAAAAGTGTGGACACGACCAGTGATGCGGAAGCGTCCGGCGAAGGCCACAAACCCTGGTCGGTTGGGCGTGCGGTGGCCACCCTGGTGGGCGCTTCCCTGGCCGCCGCTTTCATGAGTGAAATACTGGTAGGTGCGGCGGAAGGAACGGGGAAGGAATTGGGCATGACCACCGCCTTTATCGGGATTGTTTTCGTGGCCATTGTGGGGGGTGCAGCAGAAAGTATCTCCGCCATCAGCATGGCAGCCAAAAACAAAGTGGACCTAACCATGGGTATCGCCCTGGGCAGTTCGATCCAGATTGCGCTGTTTGTAGCACCCTTGTTGGTGATTATCAGCCTGTTCGTGGGTAACGGGAACTTTTTCCTATCCTTTAACCGCGTGGAAACCGCCACTTTGTTGATGGCGGTATTACTCATGGCCGTGATATCGGGCGATGGCCATTCAAACTGGTACAAAGGGGTGCAGCTGATCACCCTTTATGTGCTGATCGCGCTGCTGTTCTATTTTATTCCGGATATGCAATAAGCCCTGGTTTTCGTCCAGCCAGTTTCAGGACGCTTATCCCAAAAACCCGTGGGACGATCCTGTCATTGAAGCCTGAGTTCATTTCGTCCCGGTTGCAGTGGCCAGGATTTTCCTCCCCATTCCAGCGTGCCTTTGACGCCCGAAGGCATCTCAACGATGGCACGGATCCCCGACGTTTCTTTTTTCCAATCAAGGCTTACCATCCCGGCCGGTAGCGGAACCTTGGCCTGTACGCTGTTCAGGTGGCCGGGATGGGGGCGAATCCGGACTTCCCGGAAACCTGGTGCCGCCGGTTCAATGCCAGCGGTGAGCGACAGCAGTTCATATACGGGTGATGCACTCCATGCGTGACAGTCGCTCCGCGTGGGCTCGGGGTTTTCCGCAAAGGTGGTCAGCCCGATGTCAAGCATGTCGTACCAAGGTTTCAGCTGGCCCAGGAATCGGTTACCCGTTCCCGTTTTCCGCATGGCTTCAAAAAGGTAGAATTTGAAATAATAAGTTGCCTGCGTGAGGGACTTGTCCGTCATCACTTTGTCCAGCAGGTCAACCTGTTCTTTTTCCGGGAGGGCATCGGTCAGGATCGCCAGGATACTGGCATGCTGGCTGTAAGAATTCTTTTCCGGTGTATCGGCCATCAGTCCCCTTGACTCGTCGAAGCAACGCCGGTAGGTTTCCCGGCAAATCCTGTCGGCGGCGGCCGCATATTCCCCTGCCAGTTTCTCCCGGCCATAGGCCTTCATCAGGACAGCGGCACGCCGCAGCGTATATGCATACTGCAGGGAAATAACAGACGACCCGCCCCTGCTCGCACCGGGCGGCACGCCGCCTACCCGGATACTGTCCACCCAGGGCCAGCTCCAGTCTACGAACTGCCACCAGCTCAGGGGGCCCAGCATGCCGTCCTTGTCCAGCTTCGACGCATACCAGCGAAGGACATTTTCCACCCCGTTGAGGTGGCTACGGATAAAGTCGTCATCCTGTTGATGCATATAGTAATCATGCAGCATGCATACCCACCAAAGCGAAAACGTGGGAATCACCTGCAGGTCCCGGGACGGATAGCGGCTCTGGGTCAGGCCTTCCGGAATAAATGAATGGCTGATATCCTCAATCGACTTACGCATCAGCCTGTCATCGCCCGATACATACAGCGAAACCAGGGCCTGGATCCGCGTATCCCCCACGTATTGCAATTGCTCATAGTATGGACAGTCCATGTACGTATCCATCGCACAAAGCCTTGCTGTTCGCCATCCCGTTTCCCAAATCTTCCGTAGTCCTGCGTCATCCGATGCAAAACCAGCCAGCTCCCGGAACGGGTATCCCGTGAAGACGCTGCCCAGGGAGTCAATCACCAGTGTTTCGGGGCCGGTTTCGATATCCAGTGCGATATACCGGAAAGTACGGTAATGCAGGGGCGAATACACGCGGGCTACTCCGCCGTCCGATATATAACGGTCACGGATACCCATGATCTGCTTGCCCGCGGTCTCATTGCGGTTCCCTTTGACACGTTTGCCATCCACCAGCGCTTCCGCATAGGTAAACTGCAGCACCGCATCCCGGCCGCCGGACAACTGTATTTTCGGGTATGCATTGGTGAGCGTTCCGTGGTCAAGGAGCAGCCGAAGTTTTGTATGGGCGGGAACCCGGAGTGGAAACGACGCTTCGAAGGACTTGTTACCGGCGAGTTGCTGTATGCTTCAGGTCCGCTCTGCCGCGAAAGACTGGTGTCTTTCCTCCATTAGGGGGATGGACCTTGGCACCAGGTGCCAGTTCCCATCGGTTCCGTAAGACCTGGACTTCGCCGGGTACCAGAGAACGGCCGATGGTAACCAACCCTGTTCCGAGATACCGGGGCGCATGAATTCCCAGGCGTAATGCCGGCCATCCACTATTTCTCCGGATGCCACGGCAAGGTAGGCCTGCAGTTGCCTGCGATCAATTTCAAGTGGCTTATACGCCGAATCCCGGATTACTTTCCAACTGGCATCCGTATTGGCAACGGCTTCCGGGGCTTCATTCCCCTGCAGGATAAAAGCTGTCTGGAAGCTCGTCTGCGCATAGGCCCTGTAATCGGCAAAATTCCACACGGTTGCCGCAAGCAGGTTCTCGCCCTGCAGCAGGTAAGGGGCGATATCAATGCTTTCGAAGTTCCAGTTGGCCGGATCACTCCGGGCTGGGCCGCTAACAACCGAACGGCCATTGACGTAAAGCCGGTAGAGGTTATCGGCCGACACATGGACGATAAAGGTTGCTGGCTTTTCTGTCAACTGGAAGCGCTTCCTGAAATGATACACGCCAAAATCAGAAGCCCCGGCGGTGGGATGGGCGATCCATTTGGCTTTCCAGAACCCGTTTACCCAGCGGGAACTAATGTTGGCCTGCTGTGCGGCGAGTCCGCCGAATGGCAAAGAAAGCAGGAATAGAAGGATTACTTTCTTCATAACGAGACAATTAGCGTATGGGATAAGAGGCTAGTGGCCCTGCAGATGCGCCGTAAAATCATGGATCCGGTGGATGATCGCCCTCGCTGCATGGATTATGGGATCAAGCGCTTCAAGGTTCAGGGTTTGACGCATACGCTTGATCCGCTCCAGTTCGTGCAGGAATTTCTCCGCGGTCCTGTTAATCCCATCGGCCCTGGCAGCCATCTCTTTCCGGAATGCTTCCTTCTCCCATTCATCGTCCGGTTCCGTTGGCAGGGTCCGCGCATAGGCATCCAGGAGCCTGCCAACCTGGTTTCCCCGGAGCTCCTCAAGGACAAGGGCCAGCTTTTCCGAAACCAATGCAGATGCTTGTACCCTTCCAAGCACTTCCGTCATGCGGTTGATTTCAGCGTCAAGATCAGCCATGGGAATTCAATTGTCAGGGTAAAATAAGGGAATCTGGCCGTTCCGGAAAATCCGGAACAGTCCAGGGCTTCAACAAGGGATTGATTTGCCGTGTTATTACCTTAAATTGCGTCCATGAAAGGTATGAAACGTGCCGCGCTCGCGCTGGCTTTCCCCCTGGTATTGGCTGTCTTTCAGCCAGCGATGGGGCAGTGTTCCATATGCACCAAAACCGCCCAGCAAATGGGCCATAAACCTGCCAAGGCCTTGAATGCCGGCATCATTTACCTGATGATGGCTCCCCTGGCGATCATGGGCGTTGTAGGCTTCCGTTGGTGGAAAAACAATGGCCGGAACTGACCGGTTTCCCGGCCGTCCCGGCCACTAAAAAATTCTAGTCCTCCCTTACTGAAGTTTTCCGTCCTGTGCGGCTTTTTTCATATCCTCATCCGCATAGATGGCCAGTTCAACCCTCCGGTTCTTCGAACGGTTTTCCTCGCTGTCATTTGCATACTTCGGCTGTGACTCCCCATACCATTTTTCCGTTAGCCTTTTTGCCTCGATGCCCTGTGACTTCAGGAAATTACTCACTGCTTCCGCACGCTTCTGGGAAAGTGCCATGTTGATCTCATCGGTACCGGTATCATCGGTATGTCCCTCGATCAGGATATAGGTGTCCGGGTGATTTTTGAAAACACCCGCAGCGGCCGCAAGGTCGTCCTTGTAAGTGTCGCTGATTTCGGCAGAATTAATTTTAAACATCAGGCCGGAATTGAATGTCATGTTGATGCCTTCCCCCACACGTTCCACTTCGGCCGTGGGGATAGCCTGCTTCAGTTCCTTGGCCTGCTGGTCCATTTTTTTACCGATCAGGTTGCCGGCCGCGCCGCCTACCGCCGCACCAATCAGGATTCCCCATACACTCCCTTTGGACACCGCGGCGCCGATCAGCGCACCACCGGCTGCCCCGGCAACGGTACCTTTCTGTTGTTTGTTCATGGACGCGCAACCGGAAGCGATGATGCTTACGGCCGTAATGAGTATGATGTATTTTTTCATGATGTTATGTTGTACTGTAAATTATTTGCAAACCAGGGCGGAAAACATTTCCATTTTCATGTCTTTTAGTCCCAGCGACAACGCCTTCTTCAATTCCGTACAAACCTGGTCCTTTTCAACGGGCGACATTTTGTCCCGGAGTTCCTGTGTATTGGTTGTCTTGTATTTGTCCTGCACCATTTTCATGCGCGCATTGGTCCGTATGACATACATGTCCATGTCCGTCCGACCCTGTGCAACTGCCTTGTCATAATATTCGAAGGCTTTGCCATAATCACCGGCATGCATATACCGGTCGCCCTGGGCGATGGTGAAATTGGCGTTGTTCGGATCCAGCTGCATGGCCTTAGCCAGGTTTGAGTCCCCTTCAGCCATCTTACCCGCCTGGAAGTCCAGGTCCGCGATCTTGGCGTAAATCGTTGCCCTTTCTTTCACATTCTGGTTCTTTTCCGTGAGCTCTATGATCCGGTTGAAATCCGCGGTGGCGGCCTCCTGGTTGCCCAGGCCTTCATTGGCAACCGCCCTTTCGAAATACCCGTTCAGGCTGGTGTTCTTGCTGAGTTTGAGTGCGCTTTCAGCCTCCGTGATGGCTTCCGTGTGTTTCTTCAGTCCATTGTAAGAGCGTGCCTTGCCCACCCATACCGCTTCTTTGCCATCCTTGCTGTTGCATCCTTTCTGGTTGGCATTAAAGACGGCGAGCGCCGAATCATAATGCTTCTCCATGTTCATCCGGTTGGCAATGGCGATCTGCTCCCGGCATTTTTTAGACATGGTGAAAGTTTGGGATTGGACCGATGCGGAAATACACATCCATCCTGCCAGTCCTGCCAGGACCTGGTGTAATCGTCTCATAACTGTTGCTTTGGTTTACCGTGAAAATATAAATAAAACGGGGCACTGATTTTTGGGTATTATTTGAAACTTGTTTCAAATTCTTTTATCTGCACAAAATGCCATCCCGGAATCCCGGGAGATTTCCCAAACCAGCAGAAATCTATGTGGGCTCTACCCAGGCTCCGTGTTCTTTCAGCAAGCCGATGAGTTCTTCCACGGCGATCTCACTGTCCACATTTCGCTTGACAATCTCCTTACCCCGGTATAACGTGATCTTGCCGGGCCCGCTTCCCACATAACCGAAGTCCGCGTCCGCCATTTCGCCCGGACCGTTCACGATACAACCCATGATGGCGATTTTGACCCCCTTGAGGTGGTGGGTTACCGAACGGATTTTGGCCGTGGTTTCCTGCAGGTCGAAAAGGGTACGGCCACAGCTGGGGCAGGAGATGTATTCGGTTTTGGATATCCTGGTCCGGGTAGCCTGTAAGATGGAAAAGGCTGTATTGTTGAGGAACTGCTCATTATTTCGTACTTCCAGGTAGGTCCGGCCGCTGATGCGCAGGTTCATCACCGGGTGCCCGGGGTTGCGCAGCCAGATGCCATCGCCCATGCCATCGAGCAACAGGGCGCCGGCGTCCGTGGCGAAGTGGATCAGCTGCTGGTCAATCCGTTCCTCCTCGCTTTGCACGCAGAGGATGAGCGGGCAGCGGATATTCTTTTCCGCGAGGTAGGAAATGAAACGACGCACAGAGGGCATGGCATGCGGGTGGCTGGAATGCAATGCCAGCATCAGGTGCTGGCTTCGCGCGGCAGCCGAAGCCATGGGCTCCCAGGCAAAGGATTCTGCCGTATCAAACAATACCAAATGCACGGCTTCAGGCAGTTGGCTTAATGCCAGGTATTCAGCGCGGTTGAACAGGGGCAGGTACTTTTCCTTTTCCTCCACACCGGTCCATACAGCCTGGTCGCAAATGACCCGGAGGGTGCCGGGCAGGGCAAAATGAACAAGCTGCCTGCCGGTATAGATATAATCGGCCGCAGCATCCGCGATCTGCCATTTGTCCGTTGCGGCATCATAGGTGTAGCCTGCGGCCTGAAGGCTTTGCGGCGTCAGGGCTTCCGCATGGGAAAAATCTGCCAACACCACGGGCACATGCTTTCCGCCGGTATTGCCTAAGTTCAGGCTTTCCCGTTTCTTGAATGTAAAAGGATCGTACGCGGGTTTTGCAAAGGAAGGAATGGGTTCCGGGCCTTGTTCCCGGATACGGGCTTCGCGCCTGCGGTACCGTTCAACCAGGTCCAGGCAGACCGGAATCTCAAATTCCGGATCTTCGGTTAGGGATACCCGTATGGTATCTCCAATGCCATCCTCCAGCAGGGTGCCGATTCCGATGGCGGACTTAATGCGGCCATCCTCTCCATCACCGGCTTCCGTGACACCCAGGTGCAGGGGGTAACATGCCCCGAACTCGCGGTCCATGGTCTGTACCAGCAACCGGTACGCCTGAACCATCACCTGCGGGTTGCTGGATTTCATGCTCAGCACGATATTGTGGTAGCTTTCGTCACGGGCAATGCGCAGGAACTCCATGGCGCTTTCCACCATGCCCATCGGCGTATCGCCATAACGACTCATGATCCGGTCACTCAGGGACCCGTGGTTGGTGCCGATCCGCATCGCCGTGCCGTATTCCTTGCAGATTCGGACCAGTGGGCTGAAACGATCGCGGATACGTTCCATTTCGGACAGGTAGTCGGCGTCGGTGTATTCGATGAACTCGAATTTCTTCTTGTCCACGTAGTTTCCGGGGTTCACGCGTACTTTCTCTACGATGCGTGCTGCGATTTCCGCCGCGTTAGGCGTGAAATGAATATCCGCAACCAGCGGCGTGGAGTATCCTTTTTTCCGCAATTCATCGCGGATGACGCGCAGGTTTTCCGCTTCCTTGCGGGAAGGAGCCGTGATGCGCACCAGTTCAGCACCTGCCTCGATGCACCGGATCGACTGGGCAACCGTTGCTGCGGTGTCCATGGTATCCGTTGTGGTCATCGTCTGCACGCGGATAGGGTGACCATTGCCCAGCAGGAGGTCGCCGATTTTTACTTCGAGGGTCTTAAGCCGATGGAATGCTGTCAGGGAATCTGCATACAACTGCATGCGCAGGAATTTAGCCCAGCAAATTACGGAGAAAAGACCATCCCGGCTGAATTACCAGTCCTTTTCGGGCTGTCCGGGCGATGGCACTTTCATCTTTTGCATTTTCTGCTGCAGTTGCTTCTCCTGTTCCTGCAAAGCCTGGAGCAGCTGTTGCACCTGCTGCTTATTCATCTTTGGTTGTTGTTTCTCTTTTTCCTCCTGCTTCTTTTTCTTCTGCTGTTCCTGCTCCTGTTCTTTTTTCTTTTGCTGCTCACGGAGGGCACGTACCAGGTTCTCCCGGGCGAAACTGTCCGTGGGGTTCAGTCGCAACGCCTGTTTGTATGCTTCAATGCTTTCGTCTATTTTTTTCTGGCTGCTGAGGACAACGCCCTTATTGTACCATGCATCTGCGGTTGCGCGCGCGTCCCGGCCCTGGCTGATGGCCAGGTCAAATGCTTTTTCCGCTTCCGCCGGTTTATTGTTCCGGTAATGTGTATTCCCGAGGTTATAACTGGCGATGGTATTGCGGGGTGCGAGCAGGATCGCCCGGTCAAACTGATCCGCTGCTTTGTCAAACTGCCCTTCCTTGTACAGCCGGTTGCCAAGGGACAATTCCTTGTCCACGTCCTGGGCCAGGACTGTAGTGGTCACACACGCGATGCATATGGTCATGGCAAATCCTTTCATGCACTGGCTGTTTTTTTTCGCTCGGAGAGAAAGAAGTCGAAGATGAGCAATGCCAGCGCCAGGGCGAGGAACCACTGGAAAAAGCTGCGGTACCGGATGGTGGTAGGATCAACGATCGCCCTTTTTTCCATCGAATCTATTTGGTCAAGGATCAACTTCACGGCGCTTTCTGTATCGTCCAGTCGAATGTAGACCCCGTTGGCTGTTTGAGACAACTGTTGCAACACGGGCTCGTTCAAACGGGAAATCACCACATTGCCCTGTGGATCTCTTTTCTGTTCCTGGGTGACGGCGTCGGCCAGGGTAGCCCCTTCGCTGGTTCCCACGCCAATGGTGTGCAGAAGCACCCCTTCTTCGGATAGTTTGCGGGCAAGGTCCAGCGCCTGGTCGTCATGATCCTCCCCGTCAGTCACCAGGATGATGGTCTTGAATTTTTTGTCTGCCGTGCCGAATGCGTTGGCGGCAACCTGCAATGCTTCCCCTATCACGGTGCCCTGTGTTGGGACCGATTCAGGGCCCGCGGTATTCAGGTACATCTTCGCGGCTGCATGATCCGTGGTCAGGGGCATCTGCAGGTAAGCCCTGCCCGCAAAGATGACAATGCCTATGCGGTCGTTTCTCAAGCGATCGATCAGGCGTCCTGTCATCTGCCTGGCCCTGTCAAGCCTGGACGGCTGGACATCTTTTGCAAGCATACTCTTGCTTACGTCCAGCACAATCATCACATCCACACCCTGGCGCTGTACCTGTTCCATTTGCAAGGGGGTTTGGAGGTTGGCCAGCCCGAGGCCGGTCATAGCGAAAGCCGTGATGACCAGGATAAATTTCCAGAGAAATTTTTTGGGCGAATACCCGGCAATCAACTGCCGGATCAGGGCTTCATCCCCGATCCTGCTGATTGTCCGCTTTTTCCAGCGGAGCAGGCCCAGGAATAAAACGACCATGACCGGGGCCAGGGTAAGTACTACCAGGTAAATGGGATGTTCAAATCTCAGCAAATCAACAGTTTTCAGGTCTTGGAAACGCAAAAAAAGAGCCAGAAAGTATGGGAAAAAATTGTTTTACATTTTCCCTTTGAAAAATCCGAGGCTGCCGAGGATATCCTTCAGCACTTTCTCCCGCGCTTCGGGGAGCCCTCCTTCACGGGAAGGATCCGTTTCGAGGTTGAGTACGAACGGATATACATGCCTGTTTTCCTCAATCCAGCCCACCATCCAGCCCATGGGCTTACCCTGCGGGGTCTGCCCCATGCCGGTCTTATAAGCCAGCTGGTAAAGGGTGTTGTTCTCCCGGATCATCATTTTCTTCACGCTTTCCTGCACACTGGCACGGAATGGAAGCTGGCGGAAATACAGACGCTTCACCAGTCCCAGCTGCTCATCCGGCGTAATCCGCAGGCTTTGGTCGATCCAGAAGGCATCGGCCGTGGAACCCATGTTCATATTCCCGTACTTGAGCGTGTCCAGCCAGAATTTCATCGTGTCCTTGCCGATCCTGCGGGCGATTTCCTGGAAATGCGGCAGGGCGGATACCCTGAATGCCTGGTAGAGGGACAGGTCCTGGTTCCATTCCGGCCTGCTTCGGGTCACGCCATCCCAGGGAATGACGGCACTGTCATTGGCGAGCCGGCCTGTGTGCAGGGCCACCAATGCGTTGACGATCTTAAAAGTGGAAGCCGGGCTGTATGGTTTTTTAAAACGATCCAGGTTGTAGATCGTAAACCGCCCGCGGCTGTTGTCGAACATCCCGAAACAGCCGTCCGCCTGTTGAGCGTCAAAATGCTTTTTCAGGCTATTGTCGATGTCCACGTTATTCACGGTACAGCCCTGCCAGGCAAGGGAGGCAGCAGAGAGGATCAATATCACTGTAAACAATACACGAAATCTGTTCATGCGGCTTGCGGTTTGGCGGCAAAGTTCCAATGTTTCGGTCTTCGCACGGAAAAAACAATGCTATTTTTTGGTTTGGCGCAGGGTGGCACGCTGGTAACCGCGGACAGGAAAGGACCGGGCGGCGGGAATGTTGGCGTCCGTGCCGCCGCTTTCCCGAACCGTCTTCTCCGCATGGGTGATGAACTCTATTTGCAGGGCGCCGTTTTCCAGCCACAGGACTTCCGTGATCACGGATCCCTGTACGGAAAAGATGCTGGTAAAGCGGCCGCCCAGCCAGTAACCATCGAGTAATATCCCGTTGTTTTCATCCACCACCCAGTGTCCCGAGGTTGAATCCACGGGCTTGAGCGTATAGCCCCGGTTATCCTGGCCGGGGCTGCCATACACCATCTGCCATTGATAACAACCGGGCGTATCCAGGGGTTGAATGATGAGCTGCATATCAACGGTCTTCGACGGTTTTCCCGGCGGGTACCAGTAGAGGGTTCCTTTCCAGTGGCCGGTGAAATCACGTGGAAATGCCGGAAAAGGCTTGTCCTGGGCCAGGGAGATACCCGCCAGGGTTGTTGTGAATAAGATAAATACGAGAATGCTCCGAATCATTTGATGACCCCCATGCTTTTGCCAACCCGGGTAAAGGCATCGATCGCCTTGTCCAGTTGCTGCTTGTCGTGCGCCGCACTGAGCTGGACCCGGATCCGGGCCTTGCCGCGGGGCACCACCGGGAAGAAAAAGCCAATCACATAAATGCCTTCCTTCAGCAGGGCGGCTGCCATGTCCTGGGCAACCGTGGCATCATACAGCATGATCGGCACGATAGGATGGTCGCCAGGCCTGATATCAAAACCGGCCTGGGTCATTTTCTCCCGGAAATACCGGGTATTCCATTCCAGTTTATCCCGTAATTCGGTGGTTTCACTGAGCATATCCAGCACGGCGATGGACGCCCCCACGATACTGGGTGCAAGGGTGTTGGAGAAAAGGTAAGGCCTGCTTCGCTGGCGAAGCATCTCAATGATTTCTTTCCGGCCGCTGGTGAATCCACCAGAAGCGCCTCCCAGGGCCTTCCCCAGGGTTCCGGTAATGATATCGATACGTCCCATCACACCACGATACTCATGGGTGCCCCGGCCCGTCCTCCCGAGGAATCCGGAAGAATGGCACTCATCCACCATGACGGCGGCACCGTACTTGTCCGCCAGCTCACAGATTTTGTCCAACTGGGCGATGGTGCCGTCCATGCTAAAAGACCCGTCCGTGACAATCACCCGGGAGCGCAATGCCTGTGCCGATTGTAACTGCAGCTCAAGGTCGGCCATGTCATTGTGCTTATACCGGAAACGCTGTGCTTTGCATAGACGCACCCCGTCAATAATGGATGCATGATTCAGCTCATCGGAAATGATGCCGTCTTCTTCGTTGAACAGGGGTTCAAAAACCCCGCCATTGGCATCAAAGGCGGCGGCATATAGAATCGTGTCTTCCGTGCCCAGAAAGGTGGAAATCTTGGCTTCCAGTTCCTTATGGATATCCTGGGTACCGCAGATGAAACGGACACTGCTGAGACCATAGCCACGGTGGTCAATGTATTTTTTGGCGGCCGCAATCACTTTCGGATGGGACGAAAGACCCAGGTAATTGTTGGCGCAAAGGTTGATCACCGTTTTCCCCCCAACCCTGATCTCCGGACCCTGGGCGCTTTCAATGATCCTTTCAGACTTGAACAGCCCCGCCTGGCGGATCTCTTCCAGTTCAGTACGAAGGCGGGCTATCAATGCTTCATTCATAATGAATTGACTTTATCCGGCAAACATAAATGAAATTGGTTTTCGTGATAATTTAACAATTCCAATAATATGTGTAACATTTTCAAACTACCTTCGTCTTATATCGAAACATTAGTCATGGCACGCAGGAGAATGGCCGGTTGGATTTTTGCAAGCTTATTGATAATCAGCGCGTTAGCGTTTTTCGGATACCGGAATGCCGCCATTGGCGCTACCGGGGAGGAGGTTTGCACGACCGGGACAAAGGAAAAAACCGAACAGAAAGTGAAAACGGCCATGCCGATGTGGGAATCCCTTTCCAGGCACCTGATTACAATTCAACGCTGAAATAAAACCGATTACACGATACCCGGACCTGGTTCCGGGTTTTTTTTTGGAATTTTCCACCCTCATTGTAACATAATCTTTCCCTGTCCGTATAACTTCTAAACGAAGCCTAAGCACGGATTTGTTACCAAACTGAATGAGACTGACTTATGACCGAAAGAGAGTATAACCAATGTGTGAACCTGTACGCGGACAACGTGTACCGGTTCATCCTGAAAAACCTGAAGCACGAGGAAGATGCGCGGGACGTGGTGCAGTCGGCATTCGAAAAGCTTTGGCGGAACCGGGACCAGGTTGAAACGGAACGGAGTAAATCGTACCTGTTCACCATCGCCTACAACCAGATGATAGATCATATCCGCAAGGTGAAAAGGATCAGGCTTAAAGAAGAATTCAGCGAGGAAACCAGGATCAGCCAGGGAAATCCCTCGGGACAGAATCTTCGGAAAATACTGGAAGAAGCCCTTTCCCGCCTTAACGAAACACAGCGTTCATTGGTTATGCTGAAGGATTATGAAGGATACAGTTATGAGGAAATAGGCCGCATCACGGGACTGAGCGAGAGCCAGGTAAAAGTGTACCTGCATCGCGCCCGCATCCTGCTGAAGCAATTTTTGGTGAAACCTGAAAACGTATTGTAGCCATGAACATCAACCGCGAAACATACGAAGAGTACTTCATGCTTTATGCAGACAACGAACTTTCTGCAGGCCAGAAGGAAGAGGTGGATGCGTTTGTGGAAGCAAACCCTGACCTTAAAACAGAGCTGGCGCTTTTTCTTTCCCTGAAGCTGGATCCGGATATGGCCCTTCGGATGGAAGATAAAACACACCTGCTGAAAGAAGAGATACAAAGCGTAACGGGCATCGAAGAACAGATGCTCCTGCACCTGGACGGGGAATTGCCTGCCGAACAGGCGGCTCAACTGGAATCTGCGATCCGCGAAAATGAAACACTGAAGCAGGCATGGGATATCCTGGGTAAAACCAGGCTGGTTGCGGACACGGATATCCGTTTCCCCCATAAGGAAAGCCTGTACCGGCATGAAACGGGAAAAGTGCAGGTCATACGATTCCGTTGGATTCAATACGCCGCTGCGGCAGCCGTCATCCTGGTGGCCGGGCTGCTCTGGATCAACCAAGGTCCTGATGCAGGCCAACCTGGTGTCCAGCTGGCGATGAACGACAGTAACACGAACGTACAAACGGACATTACGCCGCAAGCAGCGCAACAAAGTGGTCCGGCCACGGCGGCCGCAACAACGGAACAGCCTGCAGTGATGCAAGAAAATAACCTGGGGGAAACGGCCAGCGAAAATGATGATAAAACGGTGGCATTGGCAGCGATACGCACGGCGTCCAATCAAACCAGGACGATGATGCCCGCGGAAAAAGGCCGCCAGGCCGGGAATGAGAACCCCGTGGAAGTTGCCGCAGTTGCCAAACCATCGGCAAATGAAGCCACTGCCCTGGCATCGGCTCCCCAGGTAAATGTATCGCCGAACCTTACACGCGGTAGCGTAGAAATCATAGACCAGGCCGTGGGCATGCAGGATGTAAAGACCGATTACGCCACCCAGGCCCTGGCGGGGAATTTCGAGGAAGTGGAAGCCGCCAATATGATGGACCAGAACACGGACCGGGACCGCAAAGGCCTTCGTGGACTGGTTCGGAAAGCAAACCGGATTTTTAACAAAGTCACGAACCCGGACCTGGACAAACCCCTTGTCAAAGTGGCCGGTTTTGAAATCGCACTCGCACGATAAAAAAGGATTAAACAGCAAAAATCAAGACACATGAAAAAGGTTTTATTCGTCCTGCTCTTCGCAGCAGGAAGCATGACAGGCTTTGCCCAGGAAGACAGCACAATCGCCCGGAAAGACAGTATTCCGAGTTCCGCTGACACCATCAGGGTAGGTGGCATCATCATCATCAAGAAGCCGGGAGAAAACAGTTCATATGATGTGCAGAATCTGGACAAGTATTATCCCTACCGGAAAAACAAAAAGAGCAATATCACCACTAACTGGCTAATCATGGACGTGGGTTATTCCGGGTACAATGACCGCACCAACTATGCCACCCAGGAAGCCCAGGATTTCCTGCAATTCCAGAACGGTGTACCGGCCAGCAAAGGTGATTATGCGCTCCGCGGAAGTCGCATTTCAAACTGGAGCCTTTGGTTTTTCATGCAAAAGGTCAACCTCCACAAGCATATCATTAACCTTAAATACGGATTCGGTATCGAAACAAACAACTACTACTATAAAACACCCATCACCTATGTGGATGGCGCCAATCCATACACATTCAGGGACAGTGTGAGCTTCGACAAAAACAAAATCGCCGCCGATTTCCTTACCATCCCGTTGATGATCAATATCAATACCAATCCAGACGGAAGGCACGGTGGTTTCCAGATCAGCCTCGGGGTGAGCGGGGGCTATCTCTACAGCGCGCGTCAGAAACAGGACAGCGATGAACGCGGCAAGCAAAAACACAAAACAGACTTCAACCTGAACAACTGGAAGGCGGCCTGGGTGGCCGAACTGGGCCTGGGCCCGGTACGCTTCTACGGAACCTACAGCATGACGCCTTTCCACGAGTACGGACTGGATCAATTCCCCTACACAGTGGGCATCCGGCTAAGTGTTGAGTAAAGACAGTACTGAAATAATTTCCATGGAAAAGTTTGATGCATTACCTTGTATCAAACTTTTTTTATGCCCTATAAAGTCATTGATATTGAGGGAATCGGACAGAACT
>JALOMP010000212.1 GCA_025455365.1 Chitinophagaceae bacterium
ATGAGGATACCCGGAAAAAATCACTTCCAACTTCCTACTTCTAAAATCTAACTTCTATCTTTCCTTCATGGAAGCCAACCTTGCCTATGCCCGCCAATTGGACCAACAGGATCCCTTACAGGAATTCCGGGACCAGTTCCTCATCCCTGTTCATCATGGAAAGGAGCAGGCCTACTTCCTCGGCAACTCGTTAGGCCTGCAGCCCAAACGCACAAAGGGATATATCGGAAAAGTCCTGCAGCAGTGGAACGATTACGGCGTGGAAGCATTTTTTATGGGCGATGATCCCTGGATGGACTACCACGCCCACCTGCAACAGCCCCTGTCGATAATCATGGGGTGCAAACCCGGAGAAATCACGGTGATGAACCAGCTTACCGTGAACCTCCACCTGATGATGGTGAGTTTCTACCGGCCCGAGGGCAAACGCACGAAGATCCTCTGCGAAGCCAAGGCTTTCCCTTCCGACCAGTACATGTTCGAGACCCATGTCAGGAGCCATGGACTGAACCCCGACGAACATATTATAGAAGTACAGCCGCGCGCGGGGGAAGAAACCATCCGGACAGATGATATCCTCGAAGCGATTGAAAAGCATAGGGCCGAACTCGCCCTGGTGCTCTGGGGCGGAATTAATTACTACACCGGGCAGCTCTTTGATATGCGGGCGATCACGGACGCTGCGCAGAAGGCAGGCGCAAAAGCAGGTTTCGATTTAGCCCATGCGGCAGGTAATGTTCCGCTTCAACTGCACGACTGGAACGCAGACTTCGCCTGCTGGTGCAATTACAAATATCTCAACGCCGGCCCGGGCGCCGTGGGTGCAGCGTTTATTCATGAACGTTACCATACTGATCCGTCTATACGGCGTTTTGCCGGCTGGTGGGGATACGATAAGTCAACAAGGTTTAAGATGGAAAAAGGCTTCAGGCCGATCCCGACAGCCGAAGGTTGGCAACTGTCCACCCCCTCTCCCATCCAATACGCATGCCTGCGTGCATCACTGGAAATATTTATGGAAGCCGGCTGGGACGCGGTACAGGAAAAGCGAAAAGGCCTCAATGCATGGCTCTGGTTCCTCCTCGACGATCTCAATCGCCAGATCCCCGAAAACCCGTTTACCGTCATCACGCCGCGCGTGGAAAAAGGCTGCCAGGTATCGCTGCTCATGCACCGCAACGGCCGGGAAGTTTTTGATGCGCTCACAAGCCAGGGCATCATCACAGACTGGCGCGAACCCAACGTGATCCGCCAGGTATCGCTGCTCATGCACCGCCATGGCCGGGAGGTTTTTGATGCGCTGACAAGCCAGGGCATCATCACAGACTGGCGCGAACCCAATGTGATCCGTCTCGCTCCGGTGCCGCTGTACAATACCTACACCGAAGTATTCCGATTCTATGAAACGATGCGCGCGATCCTGCTATCCTCAAATAAATCCTAAAACCTCTCCCACCTCCCACCTCCCACCTCTCACCTCTCATCTCTCACCTCTCATCTCTCACCTCTCACCTATTTTTAATACTTCCATTTCTCCACGGCGTTCCGCACATGCGGCACCGTCCGCAGGTACGCATAAATCGCTTTCAGGTCGCTGTCTGTCATCGTCCCGTAGAACGACCATGGCATGATGGTATTGAACTTACCCGGCTTGGATTGCAGGTTTTCCGTTGCGGCATTGGTCCGGAATTTGGCGATAAACATCAACTCGCTCCATTCCCCGATGCCCGTGGCGGAATCTGCGGTGATATTGGCCGATGTAACCTGGAAAGGTATCAGCGACTCGGTATTCCCCCCCGCGAACATCATGCCGGGGATGGGCATCCCTTCCGGTGATTTTGTATGGTGGCATTCCCCGCAATGGGCGATGGTGACCAGGTATTCACCGTACTTTACTTTATCTGCCGTATCCGGCTTCACATTGTTTTTGTAGTTATTCTCCGGCAGTGGACCGAAAACCGCCATGGGGACGAACATTTCCTTGGCCGGGTGGATTTTCTCGATGGGCTTCAATGTCCGGATAAATGCGATGACCGCATTGAGATCCTCTTCTGCGATGGCATTCAGGTAGTGAAAGGGCATCATCGGGAAGAGTGTATCCCCTTTTTTGTTTATGCCCCTGGTGACGGCCCTCGCGATCTCTGCATCGGTCCAGTCGCCCAGGCCGGCAGGTGTGATATTGGGAATGTAGAGTTTGCCGGGGAAGCCTTTAAATGCTTCGTGCAAGGCCATGCCGCCAGCCCCTTCAGTACCCGGTACCAGGGGCAGGGAAAATTTTTCAAAGTCGAGCTGGCTGTGACAGTCAACGCAATTGACCACGGAGTAGGCAAGGTACTTACCTCGCTCCACCATCGCCTTCATCGAATCTTCCCGGGCGGCGTATTCCGCCTGTTTGGCCTGTTCCCCGCAGGATGAGACGACAATGGTTACAGTACCTAAACATAGCAGGCTGTAGAAAAAGGCATACTTTTTCATATTGGTGTGTTTGAGTTGACAACGTTTTGCTACGCAGAGACCGTTTTAACCCGCCACACAGATGCCTTAACCTGCAAATATGGCTACACAAGATTCAGACCTATGAAAAGGTAGGGCAAAAAAGCAGATACACCAATATAATTTGCGAAGGAAGGTTCTCGCCATCCCCGGTTCACATAGCCGGAATCCCTTATATTTAGCAACAGATTCACGTTATGGGTACACGGTTCAGATGGGCAAGACGACATTTACTGGCTGTCTGCATCCTTTTTTGTCTTCCGGGCTTCGTATCCGCCCAGTTCAACAGGTACAAGCTTACCCGCTATACGGAAGCCGACGGACTGCCGGCCGCGCGTGTTCACCAGCTGCTGGTGGACCGGTTCGGCTATCTATGGGTGGGCACCATCAATGGCCTTGCCCGCTACGATGGTTATTCCTTCAAGCGTTATTACACCAACCCAAATGATTCCACCACCATCAATGGACTGATTGTGTGGCGGATTTTTGAAGACCGGAAGGGAATGATCTGGGTCAGCGCAAGCTCAGAGCACCTGAACGCCTATGACCCCGCCACCGGCGCCTTCAGCCACCACCCCTACAAACATCTCGTGGAACATCCCGTCAATGTGGAGATCGGCGTCGCCGACATGACCCAGGACAAAAAAGGACGGTTGTACTATGGGATCACCTCGAACTATGGAGAACGCGTCCATGGATGTCTCTTGTACAAAGATGAAAGGGGGGATACCCTGAAACCTTTCCGTTACCAGGACAGCCTGCAGCTGGACAATGTGTACGGACTGGCCACGGACGCGGCAGGCAAGATCTGGGGGCTCTCCTATGACGGCCTGTTTACCATCGATACAACGGGTACGCTCACCCTAATCCAGGTGCCTCCCGGTATGTTGCCCGCCCCACGCGAATACCTGGCCGATATGGTTTTTGACCCCCAGGGTCAACTATGGTTTGTTACCAGCCGCTCCAATCTCCTGTTATACCGGCCGGAACAGCAATCTTACGAACGGTTCCAGACCCCTTTCCCATCCGAAAATGGTTTATTGGTGAACCGTATCATGATGACGGACAAAGACGAAATCCTGCTCGCCACGAGCAATGGTCTGCAGCATTTTAACCGGAACACGAAGCGAGTTGAACGATACGAGGATTTCCTGGAAAACGGTAGTTCCGTGCCTGCCATGACGAGCGTGACGGTGGATGATTTTGGAACCATCTGGGCGGGCAGCCTGTTTTCCGGACTCTTCAAACTGGAAGAAAAGGCGAGATTCCAATCCTTCACACCCAGCAGCAAAGACCGGCAGGCCGTAACATCCGGATGGGCAAATAATATACAGGAGTATGACAAAGACCAGATCCTCATCGTTACAAACTCAGACGGCACAAACGGTGGCCTGAACTGGCTGGATATGCGCACCCGGGAAATAAGGGGATTCTCGTTTGGCTCGGTGATGAAAGGATGGAACTATGCAGCCTCCGTAGACATCCAGCCGGATGGCTCCCTGGTCATAAGTACCAACCTGGGGATCATGCGATTCAACCCGGCAGATAAAACCCTCCGACCATACCCGATCAATGGATACACGTCAAATGCCTATATCAATCGGTTCTTTACAGACAGTCGTGGCAACCGCTGGCTGGGGACCAATGCTGGCCTGTACCGGAAAAAGCCGGGTGCGGCCGCTTATGTGCGGTACGATTTGTCGAAACAGGAATGGGGAAGCGCCAGCAGCAATGAAGTAACCTTCTTCTTCGAGAGTCAGAAACACGGGCTCTGGATGGTCACCAACTACGGTCTTTTCCTGTACCGATACCAAACGGATTCAATTGAAAGGCATGGCTACGACAAATCCAGGGGCGATGTGTTTGTTACCCAGGACATCAATGCCGTTTTTGAAGATTCCAGCGGAACGGTCTGGGTCGGTGCCTGGCAGGGCGGTCTCAGCCGGTATACGCCCGAAACACGCTCCATCAAAACCTTTACCCGGGAAGACGGGCTGCCGTCCATGAGCATACAGGGCATCATGGCTGATGAAAAAACCGGTACGCTCTGGCTTAGCACCTTTGACGGCCTTTGCCGCTTCGATCCCAAAACAGGGCAGTCCAACAACTATTCCATCGATGACGGCATACAGGGACTGCTCTTCGCGGACGGCTCCGTTTTAAGATCCTCTTCCGGACATTTCTTTTTCGGCGGGGCGAATGGAATGACGATGTTTCATCCCGATGAGATCAGCCGGCAATCCCTGCCACCCCGCCTCTACCTTACCGGGATCAAAGTGTTCAACAAGCCACTGTTGCCGGACCCGAAAGGCATTCTCCGCGTGCCGGTGTATGTAGCGAAGGAGATAACCCTGGCCTATAACCAGAATAACCTCGCGCTGGAATTCATCGCCCTTCACTACAGTAACCCGTCGAAAAACAGGTATTCGTACCTGTTAGAAAACTACGACCCTGAATGGCGTGAAGTAACCGGCCAGCGGGAAGCCTTCTATCCCAAACTGCCGCCGGGCAAGTATGTATTCCGGGTAAAGGCAGCCAACAGCAATGGCATCTGGAACCAGGAAGGCATCAGCCTTGCCATCACGGTATTGCCGCCCTGGTGGCAGACACCCTGGGCCTTTGTGCTATACGGACTGGCGGCGATCGGGATGGCTTTGCTGGCGAACCGGATCATGCGCAGGCGCGTGCTGGCCCGGGAGCAGGAGAAAAACCGCGCCCTCGAACTGGCCCATGCCCGCGAAATTGAAAAAGCCTACCACCAACTGGAAGAATCGCATGAAACCCTGAAAGCCACGCAGGCGCAGCTGATCCAGAGTGAGAAGATGGCATCGCTGGGAGAACTCACGGCGGGCATCGCCCATGAAATACAGAACCCGCTCAACTTCGTCAACAATTTTGCCGATCTGAACCAGGATCTGTTGCAGGAGATGAAACGGGAAATGACCGAAGGAAACCATGCCGACGCCGCCGCCCTGGCAGACGACGTGATTGCAAATGAAGCCAGGATCGCACAGCACGGCAAAAGGGCCGACGCTATCGTGAAAAACATGCTGCAACACAGTCGCGCGGTCAGCGGGGAAAAGGAACCCACCAACCTCAACGCACTGGCCGATGAATACCTCCGCCTGGCCTACCACGGGCTACGGGCCAGGGACAAGGGTTTCAACTGCACACTGCTCACGCAATACGACCCCCAATTGCCGCTGGTGCCGCTGGTGGTGCAGGATATGAGTCGCGTTTTCCTGAACCTTTTCAACAATGCCTTTCACGCAGTACAGGAAAAGCAAAAAACTGCCGGTGCAGATTATGAACCCACGGTCTCAGTAACGACCAAAATGGTTTCCAATGCACAATCCCCGGAGGGTGACCCCGGTCTTCGCATGAAGGGACACCTTCCGGCAAACGAAGCCCTGGTATCCGCAAACTCCCGGTTGCTACATCCGACATCCGAAATCCAACATCCAAAATTGATCGTGATAGCGATTAGGGATAATGGTCCCGGCATCCCAGACGCGATCAGGGAAAAAATTTTTCAGCCCTTTTTCACCACCAAACCGGCCGGGCAGGGAACGGGCCTGGGCCTTTCCCTGAGTTACGATATCGTCCGGGCACATGGCGGTGGTATTCGCCTAAACACGGAACCGGGTCAGTTTACAGAATTGGTGGTGACCATCCCGATGGAATAATTTATTTCAACTTCATAGCTACCGGATCCCAGCGAACGATTTTTTTGGAAAAATAACTGTCATTGCAAGCCAGGGCTGGCGCAGCAGCCCTGAATCCGAATTCCGCGTCCTCAACAACCTTTTTCCCTGTTCTCACGGCATCAAAGAAATTCGTGAAGTGATCCAGGTGATCGCTGTACCCATCGGGCGCTTTGAAAATAATATCGTCCTTCACTTTTCGCTTTCGCTGTTCAGGAGTCCACTTTGCATCATAGTCCTTTTGCATTTCGGCCTGCATGCTTTTTGAAAAGGTGAATAGGGAATCATACCCCCCGAACCCGGGCGCCTCGGGCATGATGCTGTGTTTAACGGTAAGACCGTTTCCCCTGAGCTCGATCACGCCTTCGGAACCCACCAGGCGGATAATCTCCTGGCCGCCTGTCCCGCTGATAAAGTTAACCTGGAGGGTGAGCTGGTATGCCGGATGTTCCGCGCAATCGGGATACTGCATGACGCCCGACATCACGTCCGGCAAGTTGCGACCGTCCTTCCAGTAACTGAACTGGCCGGTACTGAAAATGGTTTCCGGCCCTTTTGAATTGGTAATGAAATGGGATCCGCTCAGCAAATG
>JALOMP010000213.1 GCA_025455365.1 Chitinophagaceae bacterium
AAAACTGTAATACCCCTTGTAGTTATCCCTGCGAAGCAGTTCCACCGCCGCCATGATGGGCGACTCGCCCGTTCCCAGGAAACAGTATCGCATCTTCCCACCTTCCATTCGGTAATCCTTGATATGGGTGTGATAGATGTATTTCTTCAGTTTCGGGTATACAATAGCGGGAGCCTCCTTGGTGACGGAAAACATGTTCACGCAATCCCATACCAGGCCGGCGTTCGGGTGGTTGAGGGGCTGCATCACGGATACCAGGTCGTCAACGAATACCAGGTCCCCGTGGGTTTCCATCAACACGATCACCTTGCGCGACTGTGCATAGTCCGCCAACTGGGCCAACCCTGTGCGGATACGGCCCAGCACCGCATTTTTTTCCTGGTCCTTCGGCAGGCTATTGGGAAAGACACGGATATACGGACAGGAAAGGGCAGCCGCGAGGTCAATAAATCGTTTGCCCTCGTCCATCGCTTTCTCTCTTTCCGGGCCATCCGCCAGGTGAAGATTGGTGGATGCGCCCAGGTTGACGATCCGGACGCCGGCGTCCTTTGCCTTGCGGATCGAATCCCGGATCGCCGAGGCATCCCTGAACTCCGGGCATTTCACCAGGTCCAGTTCACGCTTCAGTCCCCGGATTTCCAGGCCGGAAAAACGGTACTGTTTCGCGAATGCGAGGATCTGTTCATAGCCCCAGTCCGGGCAACCCAGGGTGGAAAAAGCCAGCCTGGGCGCCGCAGCCGGTGAAGGTTCGTTAAAACCAACCAGGCCGGCCGCCAGCAGGGCGGAAGAGGTTTTTAAAAAAGTTCTCCGTAACATAGTGATTGTGCTTGCATTCAAATTAAGGGATTTCCGTCAAAACCAAAACCACAAATGACGTACCTTGACTACCGCCATACCGGGCGTGAAAACTCACATCAATGGATAAACGCACTTTTTTAAAGACCATGGCCATCACCGGGTTTTCCACCACAGTATCCGGGCCAACCCTCGAAGAATGGGTCCGGGCCTTTGCCGGTCGTTCCGCGGATGAACTGGCCCCGGACGAAGATTTCTGGGCGGGCGTCCGCGCGGGATACCGCCTGAAGCCGGACTATATCAACCTGGAAAACGGCTACTACAGTTTCCTGCCGGAAGTCATCCTGGAAAAATATATTTCGCACCTGCGTGAGGTAAACTACCAGGCGTCCTATTACATGCGTACGGTGCAATGGGACAATAAGAAAAAAATGGCGGACGCCCTCGCCGGCATGCTGGGATGCGCGGCCGGAGAACTCATCGTCACCCGCAACACCACGGAGTCCCTGGATATGGTCATCGGCGGGTTCAACTGGAAACAGGGCGATGAAGCCGTCATGGCCGAACAGGATTACGGTGCCATGCTGGATATGTTCCGGCAGGTATCGGAACGGCATGGCGTTGTTAGAAAGACGGTATCCGTACCCAACCATCCTGCCAGTGATGAGGAGATCGTTCAGTTATACGCACAAGCCATCACGCCGCGCACCAGGCTATTGATGGTCTGTCATATGATCAACATAACCGGGCAAATCCTGCCCATCCGGAAGATATGCGACATGGCACACAGCAAGGGTGTGCAGGTATTGGTGGATGGCGCGCATGCCGTTGCGCATATCCGTTTCAATCTTTCCGAACTAAACTGCGATTACTACGGCGCCAGCCTCCATAAATGGCTGAGCGTACCGCTGGGTGCGGGCATCCTCTATGTACGCAAGGAACGGATCGGCGAAATCTGGCCGTTGATCGCAGAAGGACCGCGCAAGATGGACGATATCAGTCGACTGAACCATACAGGCACCCACCCGGTGGCCACGGACCTCACCATCGCCGATTCCATTGCCTTTTACCAGACCCTGGGACCGGAACGCAAAGAGGCCAGGCTGCGGTATTTACAGCAATACTGGACCTCCAGGGTGCGATCGCTTCCCCATATCATGCTCAATACGCCTGGCAACGCAGCACGCGCCTGTGGTATCGCCAATGTGGGCATCAAAGGCATGAAGCCTTCCGTAATGGCAGAGACCCTCCTGAAAAAATACAGGATCTTCACCGTGGCGATTGATTACGCCGGTGTACAGGGATGCCGCATCACACCCAATGTCTACACCAGCACGACCGAACTCGACGTCCTGGTAGAGGCATTAAAAGAGATGGGAACAGGATCCTGACAAACGAAAAGCGTCTTTCAGACCCCTGGCTCCAGACATGCAGCGGCAGGGTTGCACCCGTTGGTCGTTGCAACCGTGCATGACGGCGATGCGCTGATCGTCCTTCTTATTTTTCTTTCCTGGGGGCTGCTTTTTTCTTCGCAGCAGGTTTGGCTTCAGCCTTCACCGCGGGCTTTGCCTTGGGAGCGGCCTTCTTTTCTGCAGGGGCTGCTTTAGCGGCCGCAGGCACGGTTACCTTTTTGCCGGCAGGCTTGGCCTTGGGGGCTACTTCGGTCTCCGCTTTCTTCGCCTTGGGCTTTGACTCCTTCAGTTCCGCAGCAGGCACATGCACCACGCAATTGACGATGTCAAGGCCTTCCACTTGCGAGTATCCATGGGCGTTATGATCGTTTGCCCAGCGTCCGCCGTCCAGGAGGTAGCGGTATTGGTAGCTGCGGCCGGCTTCCAGGGCCACGGTGGCCTGCATGGAGCCATCCTTGGATTTCTTGAGGCTGAGGCCGTTTTCAAGGTCCCAGTTGTTGAATTCGCCAAGCAGGAGACCATTGGATGCATCGGCCACGATTTCTGCGGCCAGTATGAAAGTTACTTTCTGTGTAGACATGATAAATATATTTTGGGACGGGGTCCCGGTGATTAAATTTTGCGCAAAAGTAGGTCAAATAAGGCAATGCGCGATCGTTGGGGGGCTGAATCCTTTTCCACAGGCAGCGTCAGGATATGGATACAGGCGGAGTAGCGTTGTACTGCGAGGCAAATATACCATATTCCAGGCCTCGAAGTTCCGCCAGCCCCCGCAACCTTCCGATGGCCGTATACCCGGGGAAGGTTTTTTTGCCCAGGTCGTCGAGCATCTGGTGACCATGGTCCGGGCGCATGGGAATGGACTCCTTGCGCCTTTGCTGGATGACGAGCACTTCCTTCACCACCGCATACATGTCCGTATCCCCATCGAGGTGGTCTGCTTCATGGAAATTTCCATCCTTGTCTCGCATGGTATTTCGCAGGTGAAGGAAATGTATATGGTCGCCAAAGCGATGAACCATGGCGGGAATATTGTTATCCGGCCGGGCGCCATAGGAACCAGTACAGAAACAGAGCCCGTTGGCAGGGGAGGGAACAGCCTGGAGCAGGGCGACGGCATCCGATTCGGTACTCACCACGCGCGGCAGGCCCAGCACAGGGTAGGGCGGGTCATCGGGGTGGATCGCCATGCGGAGGCCGAGCTTTTCGGCAACCGGTACGATCTCTTCCAGGAAGGAAAACAGGTTTTTTCGTAAAGCTGCTTCATCAATCCCCTTGTAGCCATCCAGCGCTTCCAGCACCTGCGCGGGCGTAAAGGCTTCCGTGCTGCCAGGCAATCCCAACAGGCAATTGCGGAAAAGCGATTCCCGCTGTTCCGCTGTCATCTTCTCAAAACGAAGCTTCGCCGCCGCCTGTTCCACTCCGGTGTAATCCCCGGAAGCACCTGGCCTCTGGAGCAGGTAGATGTCGAAAACAATGAAATCTGTGCGGTTGAAATACAATGCCAGGCTGCCATCTGGCATGGGATAAGACACATCCGTCCGGATCCAGTCGAGCACCGGCATGAAATTATACGTGATCACCCGGATCCCTTCCGCAGCCAGGTTTTCCAGGCTTCTTGCGTAGTTATGCAAATGTTCCCGATACGCGCCGCGGCGCTTCTTTATGTCCTCGCTTACCGGCAGGCTCTCCACGACGGTCCAGTCCATACCGGCTGCCTCGATCAGTTCCCTGCGCGCGCGCACGGCTTCCCGGGGCCATACCTCTCCCGGGGCAAACTGGTGAAGGGCTGTCACCACGCCCGCACACCCCGCCTGCCGGATATCGGAAAGCCTGACGATATCAGAAGGGCCGTACCAACGCATGGTCTGGTGCATCCGCATGGAGTGAAATTTATGCGTTAAAGGTACAGCTTGACCGGGATCCCCGCCGCCAGCACCCGTGTAACATATTTTCCCTTCCTTCGTAAACAGGAAAACAAAAAGCAGATGCAAGGTTCTGAAAGACTCTACTATATCGACTGGATCCGGGTACTGGCTTTCCTGCTGCTGATTGCTTTCCACGCTTCCATTCCTTTTACGGTTTTTCCCTGGGAAGTAAAGAATGCCGGGCAATCCAAAGCGCTTTCGAGCGTCATCTGGTGGCTGCACCAGTGGAGACTTCCCCTGCTTTTCTTCATCTCCGGCGCCGGCATACATTTCTCGCTGCAACGGCGCACCATGGCTGCCTTCCTGGGCGAAAGGACCGTCAGGCTCTTCATCCCCCTTCTTTTTGCCATGTTCTTTACCATCCCTGTGCAGGTTTATGTGGAGTTCCTGCAAAGGGGCCGGTTCAGTGGCAGCTATGCGGAATTTTACCCCTCTGTCTGGGAGATGGTGCCCTACCCGGACGGCTCGCTTACCTGGAGCCATATGTGGTTCGTGGTATACCTCATCGCATTCATACTGCTGCTCTCGCCCCTTTTCTGGTTGTTTCGCTGGCAGCGTATGAAACCGGTAAAGGAAAAAATCTCGTCCTTCCTCTCCCTGCCTTGGGTGACCGCCAGCCTGTTGCTGCCCCTGCTGGCGATCTTTCATGCTCTGTACCTGGATTACCCGGAGACGGGCGGCCTTATCGGCGACTGGTTTGTGTTTTCCCGGCGACTGGTTTGTGTTTTCCTTTTCGATCACCTTACTCCTGTATGGCTACCTGGCAGGTGGCAACCTGGCTTTCTGGGCGTCCTGTGAAAAATATCGCCGGCCATACCTGGCTGTTTCCGTTGTCACCACCCTTCTGCTCTTTGCCCTGTACTGGTGGCCGCTCCGGATACCGGAAGAAAGAGGCAGTCGCTTCAACCTGTACGCCGTTCTGGACTCCGCCTGTATATGGTCGACCATCCTGGCAGCCTGCGGTTACGCGCGGAAATACCTGAACCGGAATTCTCCCCTGCTCGGATACCTGACAGAAGCCGTCTTCCCCTTTTACATCATACACCAAACCCTCATCGTGGCCATCGGGTATGTGATCGTGCAAACGTCCATGCCTGCCTGGATCAAACTACCGGTATTGGTTACCCTAAGTTTTATCAGCATATTCCTGGTCTATCATTTCATCATCCGTAAGACCAAGCTCACCCGGTTACTGTTTGGAATGAAGAAACCGTTCGGGAAATCAAAAAAACACTTCGCGCATTCCTGATGCAGTTCACAAAGCCTTAACATTCGCGTAATTTGAGCGTGGATATCATGTGATATTTTCTTCAAAACCCTTGCCTGCAGAGGATTTCATGCCATTGATCGCATCTTAACGGTCATGATAAACCGCTTTATTTGGTTTGCAGGCCGGAAAAACCCGCCATAGCTTTGTACCATCAAACGATTCGGGATCCCTCCCAACTACTAACTGCACACTGAATTCAGCGTAAGCCATCTCACCGACGCGAGCCATAGCCTGATCCATCAGCACGAAAAAAGAAATTGTCCGCAAGGACAGGTATTTTTCAAACAGAACAGTTCCGGAAGGACCGGGATTATTTTAAAAACAGCAAACAATCATTCAATCAAATTTTTAAACACTATTACTATGAAAAAGAACATTTTGAAATTCGCCGCCGGCCTCATGATCGTGGCCGCTACCGCAACCACCGCTTTTGCCGGTGACAACGGACCCATTACGCCTGTTAAGTTGATCGGTTACAAGGACAACCAGCCGGTTTACCGCCTGACCCTGGATAACCCCGAAAACGACAAGGTAACCGTAGTCATTAAAGACGAATTCGGCGTGATCCTGCACGAGGAAGTTATGTACGGAAAGACCATCAGCCGTAACTACCTGATCAACACCCTGACCATTGACGCCTCAAACATCCAGTTTGAAGTTTCCCGCAGCACCAGTCCCGCCGTAACGAAGGTCAATATCAAAGCAGACAAGCAATAACCCAACAGATCGGACATGTTTAAAGCGTTGCCCAGGTACCGGGCAACGCTTTTTTGTTATGGGCTTTCGTTATGCGTACTTTTATGGTACGATGCTTGTACGGACTGTTGCCGTATGGGCAAAAAAAAAGCCCGCTATGGAAATAGCAGACCTTCAACGATTGCTTGCCTTATGAAAAGTGTTTAAATCAGTTTGATGGATTAAAGGTAAGTCAGGAAGGATGCCCCTTCCAAAACATGTTCCTCTCCATTTTATGATACCCAATCCCTGGAAAACACAGGAAAGCTTTACCCAGACTGCATTATAGCATAAATATATTCTGATGGCCACACGATTTTCGGATGCCCTTTTCCACCTGGTCAAATCCCTGGAAAAAGCGGAAAAAAGGCATTTCAAGATCTACATAAAGCGAAGCTCCGACAAAGAAGACCTGAAAGTGGTCCAGCTGTTCGACGCCCTGGATAAAATGAGCGAATACGATGAGAAAGTCGTGCTCAAGAAGATCAGCGGCATCGACAAATCAAAGCTCGCAAACCTTAAATCGCACCTGTACAAGGAACTGCTGGCAAGCCTGCGCCTGTTGAAATCCCGGGACAACGTTGACCTGCAGCTCAGCGAACACCTGGACAATGCCCGTATCCTCTACAATAAGGGCCTCAAGATCCAGAGCCTGCGTATCCTGGAAAAAGCCAAGGAACTGGCCAGGGCGAACCAGAAGTTCAATACCCTGGTACAACTGACTTCCCTGGAAAAGAAAATCGAAATCCTCCACATTACCCGCAGTTCCACGGAGAAAACCCGCCAGCTGGCGGAAGAGTCCATGGAAGTCAGCAGGCATATCGAGCGGGTCACCCGTCTTTCCGGGCTCGCCCTGTTGCTGTATCGCTGGTATGTGATCAATGGACATACCCGGAATGAAACGGAGGAAAAAGACGTGCGTACTTTTTTTAAAAATTACCTGCCACCAAACCTCAGTGAAGTCTCGGGCTTCTACGAACAGCTATACCTCTATCAGAGCTATTGCTGGTATGCATTCATCAGGCAGGATTTCCTGATGAACTATCGCTATGCGCGCAAATGGGTGGACCTGTACAAGGCAGATCCACAGATGAAATCCATCGAAACGGGGCATTATATCAAGGGCATGCACAGCCTTCTGAATGCGCATTTCGCGTTAAGGGACTACCGGGGTTTTGACGCCTCGCTGAAGGAATTCGAAACCTATGCGGACACGCCGGAAGCGCACCGTCATGACAATTTCCGGGTGCATACGTCCATCTATATCACCAGTGCACGGATCAACAGCCACCTCATGAAGGGAACCTTCCAGGACGGCGTGAAAATGGTGCCGGAAATTGAAGCCAACCTGGCGGAATACGCGCTCTTCGTGGATTCACACCGCATCATGCTGTTCAATTACAAGATTGCTTCCCTGTATTTCGGGAACCGGGATTTCGACAAGGCGATCGACTATCTCCACCGGATTATACACGGCCCCGGGGAGCTGCGCGTAGACCTCCAGTGTTATGCCCGCCTGCAGCACCTGCTCAGCCACTACGAATTGGGCAACTACGATATCCTCGACTCGCTCAGTAAATCCGTACACCGCTTCTTTTCCAAGATGAAAAACCTGACCATCGTGGAAAAGGCCATGTTCGACTTCCTGCAACACAGCTTCGGCTACCCACCCAAAGAGATCCAGGCCAGGCTGGAGAAATTCCTGGACCAGGTTCAGCACCTGGAAAAGAGTCGCTTTGAAACCCGTTCCTTCGCATACCTGGACATTATTTCCTGGGCCGAGAGTAAGGTCAAAGGCAAAACCATGGAGGCGGTGATCCGCCAGAAATACCTGTCGAGCAGTCGGAAATAGTTCCCGTCCCGGGTTTGCTGGCTGATTTGCCCATCGCCCTGGCCAGGCATTTCCTTCGCGATAAGACCCATGAACCGGCGCATCACGCCCATCCATCGCTAGCCAAATGGCTGTTCTATGGATACACTCTGCTTTGTGAAGAAGTGCGGACCGTCATCGGCTATGTACAGGCAGTCTTCCAGCCGGATCCCGAATTCGCCGGGTATGGCGATGGTGGGCTCGTCGCTGAAGCACATACCCGGAGCCAGTTTCATTTTATTCCCCTTCACGAAATTGGTCCATTCATGCCCTTCCAGGCCGATGCCATGGCCCGTACGATGAGGCAGACCGGGCAGCTTGTAATTTTTTGCGAAGCCGGAGGATTCAATGACAGCCCTGGCGGCCGCATCCACGGACTCACAGGTGGCCCCGATCCGGATGGCCTGGAAAGCCGCGTCCTGGGCTTTTTTCTCCAGGTCCCAGACATCCCGTTGCCGCTGCGTGGGCTTGCCGGCAACGAATGTGCGCGTAATATCCGAGGCATATCCTTCTACGCTTGTTCCTCCGTCTACCAGTACGATATCGCCCTCCTGGATCGTCTGCGGCACAATGCTTCCATGTGGCATGGCTGAATATTTTCCGATGCAGATCAGCGCCCCGCCACTGTAACCCAGCTTGCGGAAGGCCGCGGAGAGGTTCTGGCTGAGTTCAGACTGGGGCATGCCGGGCCTTACCGTTGCAAATGCCGCCTTGTATGCTTCGATGGTAATGTCATTGGCTTTTTGCATCAGGGCAATCTCCGCGGGACTCTTGTACATGCGGCAGCCTGCCGAAACCGGCGTGGCATCTACGAGGGTAAACCCAGGCGCTTCCCTTCGTATCCCGTCGGCAATAAAAAAACGCACCCGTTCCTCGATGCCAATGCGCTTATGCTTCGCGCCCCTGTCCTTTACAATGCCCGCAATCAGGGCATAAGGACTTTCGTCTTCCTCCCAGCATCGAACCTCATCGCCAAAATCTTTTTTGATGAGTTCCCTGGCACGATCTTCCTCAAACTTCGGGCATACATAGGCGATAGCGCCGCTGGCAGGGATCACCAATCCGAATGTCCGCTCACTCTGCCCCCAGCGCATCCCGGTAAAATAAAAACAGGAGGCTGTTCCCTCCATGAAGATAGCGTCCATCTTCTGTTCCTGCATCAGTTGCTGGGCCTTAGCGATGCGCTGCTTTCTTTCTTCTACCGAGATCGGGACCACCCCTTCCGCCATGGGCTTCAGGTCTCGGATAGGCTTCGGCAAATCCCTATCCGGATCGGGGAAATTTGTTTCATGGGCTGCAGCACCAAAGGGTAAAGCGAGGCTTCCGGCACCGGAAAGTGTGAGGCCAAGAAAACTGCGTCTGTGGAGGGACATGCAAAATGGTTTTATGATGGTGGTTAGGTTTTCAGGATAAAAATAGGGTATTCGAAAGTACCCGGCGGCGCATTCCTGCACCATGTTTCAGGAAGCGGAAATAGCCCGGCGAGATTATCCGGAAAACTTCCACCATAATGATATATTTGGTTACTCGCAAACTCAAACGACTGCTGCATGAAAACCGTTCTCCAACTCCTGTTCCTCTGCGTCGCATTTCCCGCATGGTCTCAAAACGCTGGAAACCTGCAACATTGGTCGGCCATCGGCAACCCTGCGCTGAAAGGGACTTACAAATACGATAGCCGCGACCAGTCCTATACTCTTTCCGGTGGCGGATACAATATCTGGTTCAACCGCGATGAGTTCCAGTTCCTCCATACCGGTATCAAGGGCGATTTCATCCTCACCGCCAATTTCGCGTTCCCTTCCACCGCGGGCGACGCCCATAAGAAAGTCGGCTGGATGATCCGGGAATCCCTGCAGGATGATGCGTCCCATATCAGCGCCACCTATCATGCGGACGGGCTGACGGCACTCCAGTGGCGCGTCTTGCGCGGCGCCTATATGCGCGACCCGGAAGACGAAATCTTCTCCACCAAGAAACACCCGCAGGTCATGCAATTGGAAAGGACAGGCAATACCATCACCATGCGCGTGGCCAATCCAGGAGAGCCCTTGCAAGTAGTGGGATCGCAGGAAATGGCCAACCTGCCGGATTCGGTCTTTGCAGGCTTGTTTATCTGTTCCCATAATGCCGACCGCGTGGATACGGCCAGGGTATGGAATGTGCGGGTCGAAAAAACCGTACCCAATACCTGGCACCCGAACCCCGCCGTTCGCAGCACCATGAATACCAGCGAACAATCCCTGGGCGGTCGCATGGAAATCCTGGATGTGTTCACCGGCC
>JALOMP010000214.1 GCA_025455365.1 Chitinophagaceae bacterium
GGTCCTCGAAGGACTTGAAGCCGTCCGGAAAAGGCCGGCCATGTACATTGGCGATATCGGGGTCAAGGGCCTCCACCACCTGGTGTACGAGGTGGTAGATAATTCCATCGATGAGGCGCTCGCGGGCTATTGCTCAAACATCGAGGTAACGATTCACGAGGATAATTCCATCACGGTAACGGACGATGGGCGGGGTATTCCCACCGGGATGCATGCCAAGGAAGGGCGAAGCGCCCTGGAAGTGGTGATGACCGTTCTCCATGCCGGGGGTAAGTTCGACAAAAACACCTACAAGGTATCCGGTGGCCTGCACGGGGTAGGTGTCAGTTGCGTGAACGCGCTCAGCGCCACCCTGCACGTGAAGGTAGAACGTGAAGGCAAGGTCTTCGAACAGGAATACAATAAGGGTGTGCCCAAGTACGCTGTACGCGAAACCGGCAACAGCCAGCGCACCGGAACAACGGTCCATTTCTGGCCCGATGGGGAAATCTTCACCTCCCTGGTCTATAACAAGGATATCCTGGAAAGCCGCCTTCGGGAACTGGCCTACCTCAACCGCAAGATCAGCATCATCCTCACCGATGAAAGGGAAAAAGACGAGGAAGGCAACTTTTACGTGAAGCGATTCTACAGCGAAGGCGGTATCTCCGAATTCGTGGAAATGCTGGACCAGAACGGGAAGAGGACTTCGCTGATCCCCCGCGTGGTGTACATGGAAGGTCATGACCCGGAAACCAACGTGGCGGTGGAAGTGGCCATCAACTACAACGACTCCTATAACGAACACATTTTTTCCTACGTAAACAACATCAATACCATTGAAGGCGGCACCCATGTGGCCGGATTCAGAAGGGCCATCACGCGTGTATTCCAGCAATACGGAAAGAAGCAGGGGCTCTTCGAGAAATCCAAGGTGGAAGTAGAGGGCGATGATTTCCGGGAAGGACTGAGCGCCATCATTTCCGTGAAAGTACCCGAGCCCCAGTTCGAGGGACAGACCAAAACCAAACTCGGCAACTCCGAAGTGATCGGGATCGTGGATACAACGGTCGCCCGTGCCCTGGAAGCCTACCTGGAAGAAAACCCCAAAGATGCCCGAAACATCATCAGCAAGGTAATCCTCGCCGCCCAGGCCAGGGCCGCAGCCCGCAAGGCGCGCGAACTGGTGCAGCGCAAGACAGTGCTCACGGGTGGTGGGATGCCGGGAAAACTGTCCGATTGTTCAGACAGGAACCCAGACCGGTGTGAACTATTCCTCGTGGAAGGAGATTCAGCCGGCGGAACAGCCAAACAGGGCCGCGACCGGAATTTCCAGGCCATCCTGCCCCTGCGTGGCAAGATCCTGAACGTGGAAAAAGCCATGGAACACCGGATCTATGACAATGAGGAAATCCGGAACATCTTCACCGCCCTGGGCGTGAAGATCGGCACCCCGGAAGACCCCAAGGCGCTGGACCTGTCCAAACTCCGCTATCACAAGCTGATCATCATGACCGATGCCGATATCGACGGCAGCCATATCGCCACCCTGATCCTGACCTTCATCTTCCGTTATATGAAAGAACTGGTGGAACAGGGTTATGTCTATATCGCCCAACCGCCCCTTTACCTGGTGAAGAAAGGCAAGGAACAGCAGTACGCATGGAACGAAGAACAGCGGAGGGCTTATGTGGAGCGCCTGGGCGGGGGCAAAGACGAAAGCGTGGATGTGCAGCGATACAAGGGTCTGGGTGAAATGAATTCCGGGCAGCTCTGGGAAACCACCATGAACCCTGCCACCCGCACCCTGAAACAGGTGACCATTGAAAGCGCCGCGGAAGCAGACCGCATTTTCAGCATGCTGATGGGCGATGAAGTGGCTCCGCGCCGCGAATTCATCGAATCGCACGCACGCTATGCAAACCTCGACGTATAACCGATAACAACTTTATAAACAGCGATAAACAGAAAACCATGGCAAATCCCGCAATGCTCACTGCGTACAATGTTAAGACCAAAGAAAAAAATGTCCCCATCCAGGAAGCGGTTGTAAGCCGCACGGCCAAAGGCGGTTATATCGCACAGGGCCACGACGGAAAGGGCAACAAACTTACCGCCCTGCTGAGCGAAGCCAAGGCACTTGAAGCCATCAAGGCTGGCGTTGCCAAGCAGAACTGGTAAACCGTTTGAAAAGAACCATACATTGGCCTTCCGCCGGATGATGCATCGTCCGGAGAAGGCCTTTTTTTTACACAAATCTGTATTACATTTAAAACATGAAAAAAATCATCTTTACGCTTGTGACAGGTCTCCTGCTGGGGCTCGCCGGGTGTTTTGACATTAAGGATGAAATCTTCCTCGAAGAAAAGGGCAATGGCACCTTCCAAAGCACCATTGACATGAGTGGCATGAAAGACATGATCGGCATGCTCAAAACCATGATGCCTGACAGCCTCAAGGAAAAAGACATGGGCGATCAACCGGACGACCTGGGCATGTCCGATTCCATCATGAGCATGTGGAAAGACCTGGAGAAAATAAAAGGCATCAGCGAAGTGAAGCGGGAGAAAAAAAGTGATTATGTGTTCACCATCAGTTTCCGTTTCGCCGATATCAAGGCATTGAATACAGCGATGGGCGCCCGCAGTAAAAATGACACCCTGGTCAACGCCGCTCCAAAAGGTGATTTCTTCTCGTTTTCAAAAGGACAGTTCACCTGCAACGATACATCCATGGCGGGACTGGGCGATGCGATGAAGGGTTTAAACAGTGGCGACAATGGCTCAGACTCCGCCGCGATGAATATGGCCATGCTGAAGGCTTTTATGGGCGATATGAAATACACCCATGTATACCACCTGCCCGGAAAGGTGCAAAGCGTCAGCAACAAAGACGCAAAGCTGTCCGAGGACGGGAAAACCGTTACCCTGGAGCTGGACCTTTCGGCGAGCGACCGGGTACAGTCCTTACAGAATGTCATTCGCTTCCGATAATTTGTAACTGTCAATAACCCTTTCATCATGACTGCTTCCAGAAGAAAATTCATCCAACAGGGCGCCCTGCTCACCGCCGGGCTCGGATTAGGTTCCTCATTTCCGGCTGTTTTCGCGGCAGGTAAAACGCGCAACGGGTACCTCGCGGACAAGGTCCGTATCGGTGGCATCGGCATCAACGGCATGGGCTGGTCCAACATGAACGCCATGTTAAAAGCCAACCCGGATGCGGTTTGCACCGCGCTCTGTGACGTGGACGCCAATGTGCTGTCAAAAAGGGCCGGTGAACTGGAGAAAAATTTTTCGATGAAGGCCACACAGGCAGACGATTACCGCAGGCTGCTGGACGATAAGAACGTGGATGCCGTCATTATTGGCACACCGGACCACTGGCACTGCCTGATGGCGGTGGAAGCCTGCCAGGCCGGGAAAGACGTCTATGTGGAAAAACCCATCGCCAATTCCATCGCAGAATGCCGCGCCATGGTATCGGCGCAGAAAAAATACAACCGCGCCATGCAGGTGGGACAGTGGCAGCGAAGCCATGCACATTTCCAAAGTGCCCTCGAGTTCCTGCGTTCCGGCAAACTGGGCAAAATTCGCATGGTAAAAACCTGGGCCTACCAGGGATGGATGAAGAACATTCCTGTGCAGCCAGACGGTCCCGTACCGGCCGGCGTCAACTACGACCGCTGGCTGGGGCCCGCGCAGAAAAGACCGTTCAATCCCAATCGCTTCCATTTCAACTTCCGTTGGTTCTGGGATTATGCGGGAGGGCTGATGACAGACTGGGGCGTTCACCTGGTGGACTATGCCCTGCTGGGCATGAATGCAAAAGATCCGCTCTCGGTCATGGCCAGTGGCGGAAAGATGGCCTACCCGGACGATGCCGCCGAAACACCGGATACCCTGGCCACCGTGTATGATTTCGGTGATTTCGTCATGCTGTGGGAACATGCCCAGGCCATCGATGGAGGCAATTACGGCCGCAACCACGGCATCGCCTACATCGGAAATAATGGCACCCTGGTACTCGACCGTGGAGGCTGGGAACTGATCCCGGAAGGAAAACGGATGGAACCGGTTGCCGCGGTTAAGAAATCAGACGACGGACTCGCGAACCATACCCGCAATTTCATCGAAGTGGTGAAAAGCAGGGACTTCAGCAAACTCAATGCTCCCATCGAAGCAGGGGCAACTGTTGCCACGGTTTGCCAGATGGGCAATATCGCTTACAAGACCGGCAGGAAACTGGGTTGGGACAAAGCAAAACAACAATTCAATGATGCGGAAGCCAACAAGCTCATCACACCGGCATATCACAACAATTATTCAATTCCCAAAATCTGACCTGTATGCGTATTATCATGTTCATGTGTTTCTTCCTGTCCGGCGCCGCCCTCATGGCCCAGGAGATAGACCGGAAGAATGGCAATCCAAAACTCTCCGAATATTATGAGCCCGCAGCACCCGTGGTAACGCCTGGCAAGACGGCACACGACGCCCCGAGTGATGCCGTTATACTGTTCGATGGCAAGGATTTTACAAACTGGCAGGGCGACAAGGGACAACCGATCGGCTGGACCCTTGAAAACGGCGCCATGGTGGTGAAAGGCGGAACCGGCGGCATCAAGACCAAACGTGGTTTTGGCGATTGCCAGCTGCATATTGAATTCAGAACGCCGGCCGTGGTACAGGGCGAAGGACAGGGACGTGGGAACAGCGGGATATTCCTGATGGGATTATACGAATTGCAGGTCCTGGACAATTACAACAACAAAACCTATGTCAACGGACAGGCAGGCAGCATCTACAAACAACTGCCACCGCTGGTCAACGCCTGCCGTCCTCCTGGAGAATGGCAGACCTATGACATCATTTTCACGGCGCCCCGGTTTTACCCGGATGGGCGTGTGCAATCCCAGGCCCGCATCACGGTCATCCATAATGGGATTTTAGTACAGAACAACACGACCCTGTGGGGCAGCACGGAATACATCGGATCACCGGTGTACAAAAAGCACTCGGATAAAGAACCCATCATGCTCCAGGACCATGGGAATCCCACGGCATTCAGGAATATCTGGATCAGGGAACTCTGAAGATGAACCCAATAACATAATGCGGCATTAGTGCATTAGCGCATTGCAGCAATGATGGATATAAAACAGCCGGCGGGAATAATCAAATCCCTGCCGGCTGTTTTAGTTTATTCATTCGCTCATCCGAAAATCCGCGAATCTATTTGATTAATCTCAGCGTAAACGGGTACCTGAAAAGCTTCAGGTCGCTGGCCTTGATGGCGGCAATGATGCAGAAAATGAGCTGCATCAGCCAGGGTATCCACAGGAAGACCCAGCCAATGATGGTGATAAAGAGTATCACGTACAGGATGGTCAGCGTGATCTGGAAATTCATCGCCTCCTTGGCATGTTCGGACACAAAGGCCGATTCATCCTTCTTGATCAGGTAAATAATCAGTCCGGGGAAAATCCAGAAAAAGATTGAAAGCACATGGGCCAGGATGGCAAGCACGCGTTCGTCG
>JALOMP010000215.1 GCA_025455365.1 Chitinophagaceae bacterium
CTTCAACCAGATGACCGAAAAACTCGAAAGCACCGAAACCATGCGTTCCCTAGCCACATGGCGGAGACGCATAAACGCAGTTATCTTACCTTCAGGCTGCTGGTGAATGGTCCGGCGCCTACAATTTAGGTTGCTTCCGAAGGTTAATCCAGATTCTGTCATCCAACCAGTAAGCGATTATACACCCTTTACAAAACAATCAATACATGAACACTACCATGCGCATCTGGCATCGTTACCTTGGCTTTTTCCTGGCTGGTATAATGACCGTCTATGCCCTTTCCGGAATCGTGATGATATTCCGCCAAACAGATTTTCTGAAAAAGGAAAAAGCATATGAACGCAGCCTGCAGCCCAATATGCCCATCCCGGAACTGGGTAGGGAAATCGGGATCAGGGACCTGAAAATCGATAAGGAAGAAGGAGCGTTGCTGACCTTTAAACAGGGAACCTACAACAAGGAAACGGGCCTCGTGAAATACACGACGAAGGAACTCCCCTATATCCTGAATAAAATGACCAAAATGCACAAGGCCACCACGAAAGACCCGTTTTTCTACCTGAATATTTTCTTCGGCCTTTCACTCCTGTTTTTTGTGATTTCCTCCTTCTGGATGTTCATGCCTGGTACAAAGATCTTCAGGAAGGGACTGTATTTTACACTGGCCGGGCTGGCGTTGGCATTTCTTCTTATTTTCGTATAGGTATTTACAGGTCTGCCCGGTGGAAGCATGCACCAGTGTCTTTCCATACCCTGCCTGCAGAAATGGGGTTATGAAATCGTTCAAAACACCGGGTATGTATATTGAAGAAATCCCAAATTTTCCACCGGCGATTGTGTCAGTCGATACCGCCATTCCGGTATTTATCGGTTACACGGAAAAAACAAGTGTACATCAACCGGGAGACCTGCTCTGCCGGCCGATCAAAATCACATCACTGGTTGACTATTCAAATCTTTTTGGCGGGCCTGTGCCGGAAAAGGGAGTCGTCCTTCAATTTAACCAGCAATCGCCCGGAAACTATTCGGTAACATCCATAGTAAACAACCCGTCCGGGTTCATTCTTTATTACGCCCTGCAATGGTATTTCATGAATGGCGGTGGCCCCTGTTATATCATCTCCGTGGGAGACTATACGGCGGGAAATGTAAGCATTGGCCATTTGGAAAACGGGCTGTCCGCGATTGCGTCCTTTCCAGAAATAACATTAGTCCTATTTCCGGATGCCACCAGCCTTCCAACTGCGGTTGAATACTATGCGTTCTGTAAAAAAAGCCTTTCGCTTTGTGCGGAAATGCCGCATCGGTTTACCATCATGGATGTATGGATTCCGGACAATGACGGGACGGACCCGGTCAGGACATTGCGCGAGGCGGACCTGGGATTGGTCAGCGTCCGAAGGTTCGGGGCCGCCTATTACCCGAGGATCATGGTGAGCATGATTTACCATCATGCGGGTGATGAAAGTATAGCCCTGCAAGGACTAGGGCATTTGACACAGGGACAAACACTGGCATCTTTGGCGCAGGATTTCCCGGATTTATTTATTAAAGGCAAGGATGCCTTGAGGGCAATGGAAATGCTCCTGCCTGCCTCCCCCGCCGTGGCCGCCAAGTACGTGGAGACGGATTCCCGAAGAGGCGTTTGGAAATCCCCGGCCAATATCGGGCTTAACCTGGTGCGCCGGGTTGAAATTCCCATCAGCGATTCGGGACAGGAGCAACTAAACATGGATCCGGTTGAAGGAAAATCCATCAATGCGATTCGCTCCTTCCCTGGAAGGGGGCAGGCTATCATATGGGGAGCGCGCACCCTCGCCGGGAATGACAACGAATGGCGATACGTCTCTGTCAGGCGTTTCTTCAACATGGTGGAAGCCTCCGTCAAACAAGGGATCGAACGTTTTGCATTTGAACACAATCGACAGGAAACCTGGATAAAAGCCAGGGCGATGGTTGAAAATTTCCTCGCACTGCAGTGGCGTGCAGGAGCCCTGCAAGGGGCCACCACGCGTGATGCGTTTTATGTTCGGGCAGGACTGGGCGAAACCATGACCCAGCTGGACATTGAAGAAGGCAGGATGATCCTGGAAATCGGCATGGCAGTAGTTCGTCCGGCTGAATTCATCATCTTCCGTGTCAAACAGAAAATGATGCAGGAATAAACTTTACAGCAACCTGATTTGAAAATATCGCCAATCCTTTGTCCGCCTGGCATGAAGATTCTTGAGGCAGGCTATGAAAAAAAATTAACGTGGCGATTAAGTTCAGGGTACTACCTGGCCGATCCTGCGTTCCCTCATCATCAGATCCACCAGCACCATTGCCGTAACCGCCTCCAGCACCGGTGGTACTCGAAGGGCGATGCAAAGGTCATGCCGCCCGCGTACGGCAAAAGTTTCCTGCTCGCCGGTTTCCCAGTTCAGGGTGGTTTGCTCTTTAGGAGTGGAGGACGTGGGTTTGATCGCGATACGGAAAACGAGTTCGTTGCCATTGGTGATCCCGCCTACAATGCCCCCGGCATGATTGGTACGGGTCTGCCCTTCCATGCTTTCAATGGCATCATTGTGATCAGAACCGAACATCCGTGCCGCAGCGAAGCCGGTACCGAATTCAATGCCCCGCACGGCCGGAATGGAAAATACGGCATGGGCGATCAACGACTCAACGGAATCAAAAAATGGTTCGCCCAGTCCAACGGGAAGCCCGGACACATGGCACTCCACGATACCCCCTACTGAATCTTTCGCATCAATGCCCCTCTGCAATCCTTTCTCCAGGTCAGGCTCTCCTCCTATTTCCGTGATGTTCGCCTGTACTTTCAGGGGAGTGAGGATCTTCTTCGCCACCACACCGGCTGCCACCAGGCAAAGGGTCAGTCTTCCGCTGAAATGACCGCCACCCCTGTAATCCTCAAAGCCTCCAAATTTTTTATGCGCCACGAAATCCGCATGGCCCGGCCGGGGTACGGAACGCTGTTTTTCATAATCGCCGGAACGCGTATTCTTATTTTCAAAAAGAAGGGTCAGGGGCGCACCCGTGGTTCGGCCGTTGAAAACACCACTCTTAAACAGCGGCCGGTCTTCTTCCTGCCTGGGCGTAACACCTTTCTGGGTACCTCCCTTTCGCCTGGAGGTATCTTCCATAAAATCATCCACGGACAATGGCAAGCCGGCGGGACAGCCGTCTATTACAACGCCCACACTTTCCCCATGGGATTCGCCAAAAATGCTTACGCAGAAAAATGTTCCAAATCGATTCATATGCTCAGCGTTTTACCTGGGTTTTCCTTCACGATACAATTATTCCCCTCCATCCCCGGTATTTTCGTTGGTGCGTTGCGGTTGGTACTCCAGTTTCGCGCCAAGGTGTTGAAGGTCGTCAAAAAAATCCGGATACGATTTTCCAATGGCCTGTGCTTCGAGGATGGTCACCGGTCCCTCCGCCCGCAGCGCAGCAACAGCTTCCGCCATGGCAATGCGATGATCGTGACGGGAATGCACGGTGCCCCCATTCATCGGGCGCCCCCCGTTGACCAGCATGGTATCGCCATCGAGAATAATCCAGATACCCATCTTCCCGAATTCTTCCTGGAGCGTGATCGCCCGGTTGCTTTCCTTATGCGTGAGGCGGTTGGCACCGGTAATGGTGGTGGTACCCGAAGCGAGGGCAGCCAGGGCCACCAGGGGCGGAAATAGATCGGGGCATTCCGTTGCATCAAAGGAAAAGGGATGAATGGGACTCTTCCAAACGCGAAGGGATTCTCCTTCAAAGGTAAAATGCACGCCCGCTGATTCAATGGCTTTGAGCACGGCCTTGTCTGCCTGCGTGGAAGTCCTCTGTAGTCCTTCAATGAGGGTATCCCCCGCGATGGCTGCGGCAACAATGAGAAATGCCGCACCGGACCAGTCGCCTTCCACATGGTATTGCATGGAAGACGGTACATCGGGCCCAGGGGAAGCGTCGAAATAAAACGAACGGTAATCGGTGTTTTTCGGCACTTTCATGCCGAACGACTGCATCACATCCAGGGTAAGGTCTATATACGGCTTGCTTTTGAGGTCCCTTACCCTGATCTCTACGTCGCGGGCACCCGCGGCGCTATAACTCATCAGCAGCCCCGTCAGGAACTGGGAACTCAGGGAGCCGTCCACCTCAATATCCGCCGGTTGCAAAGGTCCCTGTACCTGCAGTGGCAATTTGCCATGATTCGACCGTATCCTGATACCTAGTTTCGGAAAGATCTCATCAAAGAAATCCATGGGCCTGTTCACCAGCGATCCCTGTCCGGAGATCGTCAGTGCGTCCGGGCTCATTGCCGCAATGGGGGTAAACATGCGGATTCCAAGACCGCTTTCGCCACAGTCGATCAGGCTGGCTAGTGGGCGAACGCCATGGCTTTCCACCACTATGCGTCCATCCTTTTCATCCAGTTTCGCACCCAATTTCCGGATTACGTCCAGCGCCGCAAGATCGTCCTGGCTATGCCCGGGTTGCAGGATCTCGGTAACACCATTGCGAAGAAGTGCTGCCGCACAGGCCCTTTGCATGGACGACTTGGAGCGGGGAGAAAGGATCTTCCCACCGAAAGCATTGACGAACGCTTCCCGGGGATGTTGTACATCCGACGCCCCGGCAGCTTCCTGCAGGGTGGCAGGCAAAACAGGTTGTATGGTAACCTTCATGCAGTTAGTTTTTTGCCCCGTTTCATTTTCGGGGCGTATGCCATTATCAACTGGAGGCTATCTGCCTCACTTTTTGATCCAATTCCACCAAAGGAATCTTCCGGACCACGCCTTTCCCGATCTTCTCCAACAGGATGAAATTCATTTCCTTTCCGGAACGCTTCTTATCCATACGAAGGATTTCCAGCACCTTTTCCGCATCGAAACGCAGGAAGGTAGGCAGACCATATTGTTCAAGCAGCAGGCGTACCTTTTCATGGTCCTTAAATCCAAGGATATTTTCGGAAAGCATGCTGGCACAGGTCATCCCGATGGATACCGCTTGTCCGTGCGAGAGTGTGTACTGTGTTTCAAATGCATGACCAAAGGTATGGCCAAAGTTTAGGACCCTTCTTAATCCTGTTTCTTTTTCAATCGGGCCGGATCAGTTCCCTGGAGCAGCCTGAACGCCGCCGCATCTCGGATGCATGCGTGCTTGATGATTTCCGCAAAACCGTTGGTCCATTCGGCATCAGGTAAGGTCTTCAACAGCGAAACGTCATAGAGGAGGAATGACGGTTGCCGGATAATGCCAACCAGGTTTTTATACGGACCGACGTCAATCCCGTTTTTGCCGCCGATCGATGCATCAACCATGGCCAGGAGGGTTGTAGGTACAAACCCAAAACGGATGCCGCGCATGTACACAGAAGCCACATACCCGGTAAGGTCAGTTACCACACCGCCACCCACGCCCACCAGGGTCCAACTCCTGTCCGCTTCATAGTTGATTAATTGGTGGATAATACTGTCTGCCGTGGGCTGGACCTTATACTGCTCGCCGGG
>JALOMP010000216.1 GCA_025455365.1 Chitinophagaceae bacterium
ACAATTGATGCAGACGGCGTCATAGCCCTCAAAGGAAAGCAGCAGGTCCTGGTGATGTTGGATGGTCGGCCCACCTACCTGAGTCCTCAGGAACTGGCAAACCTGCTTAAGAATATGCCCGCCAGTGCGGTGGAAAGCATTGAAATCATGACCAATCCTTCGGCGAAATACGACGCCGCCGGAAACTCAGGGGTCATCAACATTCGCACCAAAAAGAACAAGCAAAAAGGCTTCAACGGAAGCGTCAGCCTGAACTATGGGCAGGGCAAATACTGGCGCACCAATGACAATTTCAACCTCAACTACCGGACCGGCAAATTCAACTTTTTTGCCAATGGAGGGTACAGCAAATGGAATGGTTTCAACACCCTGGATATCGAAAGGAATTTCAGGAATGCGAATGGCGATTTGGATGCCCGCCTTATTTCCGAATCAAAGATGCGGAACATGAGCGACAATTATACCCTGAAGTTCGGTACGGATTACTATCTCAGCAGCAAGACAACCCTGGGATTCGTCGTCTCCGGATTTTACAACCCGGAAGATTTCTCCAGCAAGAATACAAGCTATCTCCAGGATGCCGCTTTGGTAACTGATTCCATCGTCTATGCGGAAAGCTCCAATAGTAATCTTTGGAAGAACGGTACGCTGAATCTGAACTTGCGCCACCAGTTTGACAGCACCGGCAGGGAACTTACCATGGACCTGGATTATGTCCGTTACAGGGCCAGCAGCAACCAGGATTTCATAAATACCACCTATAACGCCAACTGGGTCAAGCAGAACCAGGAAATCCTGCGCGGCGACCTTCCGGTAAATATCGATATATATTCCGCGAAGGCTGATTACAGCCATCCGTTCAGGAAAGGGCTGAAAATGGACGCCGGTATCAAAGCCAGCTATGTGGAAACAAACAGTTCGGCATTCTATTATAACATGTACAGCAACGGCGAACAACCAGACTATTCCAAAACAAACAGCTTTCTGTACAAAGAAAACATCAATGCGGCATATGTGAATTTCAGCAAGCAGATTAAGAAATTCGGCATTCAGGCAGGGCTTCGCTATGAGCATACCTATATCCAGGGCCTTCAGTACGGAAACCCCGTGTATGCGGATTCATCCTTTACACGATCTTATGGGAACCTGTTTCCAACACTGTACATCAGCTACCAGGCAAGCAAGAACCACCAATGGGGCATCAACTATGGAAGGCGTATCGACCGGCCGGCATACCAGGACCTGAATCCTTTCCTGTTCTTCCTCGATAAATACACTTACCAGAGTGGCAACCCCTTTATTCGTCCGCAGTATTCGGATAATATTGAACTGTCGCACACCTTCAAAGGCTTCCTGACTACCACCCTCAACTATGGATACACGTCAGATTTCATGACCGAAACCTTCGAACAGGAACAATTGCCCAACGGGGACGAGAGTTACGCCACCATCGTTCGCCAGGGTAATATCGGGCATCGCCACACGGCCGGTATTGCCGTGAGTGCCCAGGTGCCGGTAAAGAAGTGGTGGACTGCCATCCTCTATACCAACCTCAACTATAACAACTTCAATGGGGTCCTCAATGAGGAACGAATTGATGTGGAAGCCACAAACCTGCTGGTCAACATCAATAACCAGTTCCGTTTCAAAAAAGGATGGAGCGGAGAAATCAGTGGCTGGTACCGTACAAAAGGCGTTGAAGGACAGATCATGATTGATCCCTTGGGCCAGCTTTCCCTGGGTGTTGCCAAGCAGATCCTGAAAGAAAAGGGTACCCTGAAACTCAATGTCCGGGACGTCCTGTACACGCAGGTGGTCCATGGCAACATCAATTTCCAGAGCACCGAAGCAAGTTTCCGCCAGATCCGCGATTCCAGGGTGGCAACGTTTACGTTCACCTACCGTTTTGGCAAGCCCATTAAGGGCGTGAAAACGCGCAAAACCGGCGGTGCCGGGGATGAACAGAACAGGGTCAAAATCGGAAATAATAACTAGTCATCCATCCGGATATAAATAGGTTAGTTTTCTCATGACGTTAGGTACGTCCCGCCGTTCCCGGTGGGACTTTTTTTTGGGGGCGATGCAGTACATTTGAAAAAAACAACAGATGCCCTCATTTGATATCGTCAGTAAAGTGGATGCCCAGGCATTGGACAACGCCGTCAATGTTACCCGGAAGGAGATCACAAACCGGTTCGACTTCAAGGACGCCCCCGTGGAAATCGCCCTCGACAAGAAAGAATACAAACTGACCCTGGAGACTTCGGACGACATGAAAATGCGCCAGCTTATCGACGTCCTGATCAACCGGGCCAATAAACAGGGGATTTCTCCAGAGGCATTTGACCTCTCTAAGGACAGTTACCAAAGCGGGAAAGTGGTCAAAAAAGAGGTGTCTGTCCGGAATGGCCTGAAACAGGATGATGCGAAGAAACTCGTTAAGAAGATAAAGGATGCGGGCCTCAAGGTCCAGGCCCAGATCATGGACGATATCGTGCGGGTAACCGGGAAGAAAATCGATGATTTACAGGAAGTTATACAAGTGTGTCGCCAGGAGGATTTTGGCATCCCCCTGCAATACGAGAATATGCGCAGCTAAAATTCAATTTGCTGGCGTACAGCGGATTTCCTACCTTTGCCGTCCATTTAAAACCAGCATGGCAAAATCCATGCGGCCTTAAAATCAAGAAAAATGAAAAAAGGTATCCACCCGGATCAGTACCGGTTAGTTGTTTTCAAAGACATGAGTAACGGGCATACTTTCCTGACCCGCTCTACGGCCCCTTCCAAAGAGACCGTTAAGTGGGAAGACGGCAATGAATACCCGCTGATCAAAATGGAGATTTCAAATACCTCGCATCCCTTCTTTACGGGTCAGAACATTCTGGTGGACACGGCGGGAAGGATCGACAAGTTCAAAAAGAAATACGCCAAAAAGTAATTCACGGTTTGATCCGTACAAACCCTCCCCACCGGGAGGGTTTTGTTTTTCCCGCATGGCGCATTTATCGTAGTTTTAACCAGACCAACAAAGACACTGGTTTTACGGATGCACCGCCAGATCGCCTTGCTGGAAAATGACTCCCAGCTTCATCTTTTCCCTTTTACGCTGACAAGGTCGGTTGCCGACCTGCGGATCGGTCTTTTCACCATCCGCGAAAAATGGGCACTTGCCCTGGGCCGTCCCGTGGAAGTGATGGCGGCTGCAGCAGGTCCTGAAACCAACCTGCCAACCATTCCCGCCAACCTGGTTCCCACTGATCCCCTTCCGGATGGAACTGACATACCCGACTCATGGCTTGCCATGCAACCGAGGCTGGAACGCCCCTGGCAAATGCCCCGGTTAAACCGGGACGCCATACTCCGTGACGTAGCCCTTGTCCGCTCAACCAGGACCAGCGTTGCGTTACCGGCACATGTACGCGTCATTAACCCGGACCAGGTCTTTGTGGAACCCGGTGCAAGGATTGAACACTGTATCCTCAATGCATCCGATGGACCGATCTACATTGGCAGGGACGCCCTGGTCATGGATGGCGCGATGATACGCGGCCCGGTTGCCGTATGTGAGGGAGCGGTGGTAAAAATGGGTGCCATGGTCTATGGCGCCACAACGATCGGGCCCTATTCCGTTGTTGGCGGCGAGGTGAAAAACAGTATCCTGATGGGATTCAGCAACAAGGCCCATGAAGGTTACCTGGGCGATGCCGTCGTTGGTGAATGGTGCAACCTTGGAGCCGGCACTTCCTGCTCAAACCTGAAAAATTCGGCCAGGCCCGTAGAAGTCTGGAATGCGCATCTACAGGCCTGGGAATCTGCGGGTGCCAAATGCGGATTGATCATGGGCGATTTTTCCCGGTCGGCCATCAACACCGCTTTCAATACGGGTTCCGTCACCGGCATATGTTGCAATATATTTGGAGACGGGTCCCTGACGCCGAAATATATCCCCAGTTTCAGCTGGGGCGTCCATACGGGTCAGCGATATGAATTAACCAGGGCGCTGGAAGACATACGAACCTGGATGGGGTTCAAGAACCGCGAACTGGATCCGGCCATGGAACAACTGATCCAACAAATACACTCTTTACATTAGCAAACAACAAAGCACATGAGACAACAAATCGCCGCTGCAAACTGGAAAATGAACCTGGATTACAAACAGGCTAAAACGCTGCTCGATACCATCCTTGCCCAACAGATCATGCTGGAAGCCCACCGGAAAGTGGTCTTCGCCGTGCCTTTTCCGTACCTGCGGATGGCGCGCAAGAAAACCAAGGAGATGGTGAATTACGAGGTAAGCGCCCAGAACTGCTATCAAAAAAAGTCAGGTGCTTTTACCGGTGAAGTCTCCGTTGAAATGATCCATTCCAGCGGCGCCCGTTATGTCATTATCGGGCACTCCGAGAGAAGGGAATATTTCCATGAATCAGACCAGGTACTTGCGGAAAAGATCAACCTGGCACTCGAACACAGGCTGACACCCATATTCTGTTGCGGCGAGGCGTTGTCCATCCGGGAGTCCGGGAAGCAGGATGCCTACGTGGCGGAGCAACTCGCCAACAGTCTCTTTCATCTCACGCCGGATGCCATGCAGAAAATTGTGATCGCGTACGAGCCTATCTGGGCGATCGGAACAGGTAAAACCGCCACGGCCGCACAGGCCCAGGAAATGCATGCCGGTTTACGGAGCGTACTGGCACGCCAGTTTGGGCAACCCGTTGCAGATCTGATCCCCATCCTGTATGGCGGAAGTGTCAAGGGCAGCAATGCGAAGGAACTTTTCTCACAGCCGGACGTGGACGGTGGGCTGGTTGGCGGCGCTTCGCTGATCGCGGAGGATTTCACCGCCATTATACATGCGTTGAAATAGTAAATTTCCACAATCAAAAAGTTCAGGAAAGGGGAAAGGCATTGCCTATATCGGCCCGGTCAAACGCGTTAAGCATGTCCAGTTCCATAACCGTAACGCTCCCATCCGTGGACTTGTGGTACATGGGCACAAACCTGGCACCCACAACCAGTTCATCTCCTGCATAGGATGCCCTGGCTATGACCGTATTGGAGAATGTATCATCAAAAGCTTCCAGGAAAACCAATATTTCCGACTGGCTTTGCATCCAGTCGCCCAGCGTAGTCCCGTACAGAGGACTCTGTTCATGGATGGGGTGGACAACCGTCCAGCTAAGGTTGAGCGTGTTTATCCGTTCAATTTCGAGGGGCAGCGTATAAAAGCGGCTGACAGCCTTGCCACCTTCGTCTTCAGTCCTGGCCAGGGTCAGTTTTACGTGCGCATTGGACAGGTAATTGTTTTTATAGGGAGCAAGACGAAACATGAGGGCGATGCCATCCTGGTAGGGTGCAATCAGGGCATTGTGCGAGAAATGGATAAATGCCTGCGGACGCGAAAACCGCCCGTAAAACAAGCCAGTGGCAATTGCAAAATTCAACAGTCCGAGAAAAGCTTCGAAGGTTGCGAGGCTGCTTGTAACCAAACCAACCGGGCTGATACCGATGAAAAAATACAGGGTCGCGAAAACCAGGTTGATGGATATATAAATGACCAGCAATACCCCGAAAAATTTCCACCGGGAAAGCTGCAGGAAAGTGTGGTACCAACTGTGGCGCTTGATCCAGCCCAACCCCCTGCGCTCAACATTGGGTCGGCCATTTTTATGCAGGAAACGACCCCCAGTCCAGGATGGATTGACGCCATACCCGGTGGCGCTGTCCGTGTCAGCCGGTTGCTTCCGTCGCTGGATCATGGGATGCCGGAGATATCTGCGTTAACCTTTGAGTTTGTTGATGAGTTCCACGTATTCCCGCATGGCATCCTGCTGTGTCTTGCCTTTCAGGCCGGCCCACGCTTCGTATTTTGCCCTGGACACAAAATCGAAGGGGTTGGAAGGAGGCTCTGACGTATTATCGCCCTCCGTCGCCTGCTTGTAGAGTGAATACAGGACCAGTAAGGTTTCGTTGCTGGGTCTTTCCGATAATTCTTTGCTTTCTTCTACGGCTTTGTCAAAAAGTTCTTTCCATTCCATTCTTTCGGCGGGTTTGACGCGAAAGTAAATCAATAGGTGCTTCGCTCCAATACCTTTTTCCGGGCATTAGCAGGGTCCAACAAAGGCCTATTGACGCCAAAATGAGTTACTTTTGCCCATTCATCAGAGACCCTGGGGATCCGATTATGAAGCACATCCGGAATTTTTGTATTATCGCCCATATTGACCACGGTAAAAGTACCCTGGCAGACCGACTCCTGCAGACCACCCATACGATCAGCGACCGCGATATGATGGACCAGGTTCTGGACGATATGGACCTGGAGCGGGAAAAGGGCATCACCATTAAGAGCCACGCCATCCAGATCAAGTACGAGCATACGGATGGGGAAACCTATACCCTCAACCTGATTGATACGCCCGGCCATGTGGATTTCAGTTATGAAGTGAGCCGCGCACTGGCCGCCTGTGAAGGCGCCCTCCTCCTGGTGGATGCCGCACAGGGCATC
>JALOMP010000217.1 GCA_025455365.1 Chitinophagaceae bacterium
GGCGCCACCAGGATGAGGTTGGTGCTGCCGTATGGTGACGGGAAACGGAGACTGGCATTTTCAATGTTGAGGGTAAAGTTGCCCCAGGGTTGGGCGCGGAAAGTAAGCGAGAGACTCGACTGGAAAATGGTTCCGTTGTAAAAGCCGCCGTATGTCAACCCTGCCTGCGCAATGAACTTTTTCCGCGAGTCGGTACCATAGCGAATGTTTCCCTGCAGGTACTGGTAGGTTCCGGGAGGGAGCGGTTCATAAATATCGTCCGTGAATCGGATGTAATAGGGGAGGTTATTGTAGGTAAAGCCGGTGTTAAACCTGAAATTGCTGGTGTTTCTCATGAGAATTTCATAGACCATGAAATGGCTCGATTCATTCAGGCTGCCATCCCGGTTCCAAACCGTGTAGTTTTCCAGCCCGATCCGGTGCTGGTTGATATAAATGCTTTTGGGGAAAATCCGGAACTGGTAGGAATTGAAGATATGCCGGAAACCCGCCCGGTAGACGGTGTCGAGTTTCGCGTCATAGTTTTCAATGCGATTGACGAATCCCATGTCCGCGTAAAACTGGTCGCCGATATCACTGTAATCAATCACGGCCTCGAATTTCTTCCCGGCATACATGCCACCCGCGTTCAGGTACAGGTTTTTTTCATGAATACCGGGTTTGAAGGAATGGTGGTAACCGGCCCAGGCGTTCCAGCGACCGGCATTATCAGAATAATTATATTCCAGGCCGGCATTCCTCCCAAAAGCGTCGAGTGGATCGGCCAGTGTACTTTCCCCTGTGAACGCCTGCCTGTTGAGGAAATATCCTTTCACGAGTGAACGGGCCTGTACCCGCTGGTTGAAGGTGGCGGCCGTATAGTTTTGCGCGGGGTAGCCGTCCTGTGACAGTGTTTGCATGTTCATGACGCCGATGCGCATCTTCCTGTTCAGGTTTCCGCTGAGCCGAAGACCGCCGATGATGGGAATGGTTTGACCTTCATCGTCAAGGCCGATACGCCTGGAATAGAAGGGCCGGATGGGAGGGATGCCATAGCCGGAAAAAATATCATCGTTTTCCAGGAAGAATGTCCTTCGTTCCGGGAAGAAAATATCGAAACGAGTGAGGTTCGTGACCTGCCGGTCCACTTCCACCTGGGAGAAATCCGGGTTGACCGTGATATCCAGGTTCAGCGATGGGCTGACGGCCACTTTGCCATCAAATCCCGCGTTGAATTTCCCGGTAAGGGGTTCGTTTTCTTCCCTGTTCTGCCTGCCGGAGGCGGTGATGTAGGGAATGAAGGAGATATTCGTCCCCGGCGGCGGCGGCGCAGCATCCCATTCCAGCGCGCCCGCATAACCGAAGTCGTAGAACGGGAAGTTTACCGGCATATGGGTCCAGGAGGAGTACTGGTTATTCTTCAGGTCTGATCGAAGGAAATTGATACCCCAGGTTTTTTTGCCCGCCTCGTATCGCAGCGTCTTGAAAGGGATGGCGATTTCAGCCGTCCAGTAAGTCTCATGGCGCTCGGTGGCGGAAAACCATTTGTTATCCCAGCTGAAATTGAGGTCGCCGCCCGCGTTCGCACTTACAAGGTCTTCCGTTTGCACGTTATAGGGGTTCACGGAAAAAAGAAACCCGTTGGTGCGTTGGTTTACCGGGTCCAGGGCAATGCTGAAAGCGTCAGAATCATATATGCCATTATCCCTTTTCAGGGTCTGGATCACGTACCGGCTGGTGTCGAAGGCCTTGACGAAAATGTATATGTTTTGATCATCGTAGGTCATGCGGACTTCGGTCCTGCGTTTGGCCCGGTCCTTGTCGTTGGGCCATTTTTCCCAGAAATCGGTGGCGGCCTGGCTGGAATTCCAGGTCATTTCATCCGCACGGCCGTCGATCTTGATCTTTTCGCTGGTGCGATGTATGGCCAGTCGGTTGCTTTGCTGGAAGCCAAGGCCATCCTGCGCGGAGGCGTAAGGTTCCAGGCAAAGGGCCAACAGGAAAGTATATACCAGCTGCTTCATGGGTTTGCAAAATTCGCTAAAAAAAAATTCCCGGCGGATGCGTTTTAAAAGGGGATGGAAGCAAGGATGAGCGGTTGCTTTTTCATTATGCCGCTTTCCCTTATCTTCAAAATATGTTATATGGGTTCGGGAAGGCTATTATGTGGATAACCCTCCATTTCTTCTTTCGAAAGATCGTTTTTACGGGGCGCAACCATATTCCGAAAGATGCAGCCAGCATACTTATTGCCAATCATTCGGCGTCATTCCTGGATGCCATGCTACTGGGCGTGTTGATGAGCCGGCCGATGCATTTCTATGCCCGCAGCGATATATTTCGGAAACCCTGGGCGAACAGGATCCTGCGGTCATTCCATATGATCCCGATTTATAACGTGGAACATGGCAAGGAAGACCTTCACCGGAATATGGAGACATTTTCGGAGGGCGAAGCCGTACTCAACAACAAGGGCCTGCTCCTGGTATTCCCGGAAGGGACCAGTCGCGTGGAAAGGATCATGCTCCCGCTGAAAAAAGGGACCGCCAGGGTGGCCCTGCAAACGGAGAGCCGCCGGGATTTTCGTTTAGGCCTTACCGTGATTCCCGTAGGTATCAATTACAGCGCCCACCGTTTCCGGGCAGACATTTTGATCCATGCCGGTGAACCTACGGCCGTGGACGATTATGAGCAGGTATACCGGGAGAATCCCGCCCGCGCCATTACCCAGTTGACCCGGGAACTCGAAAGCAAATTCTCGCGCACGATTCTATATGTGTCGCAGCCGGAGCGTACCAACTATATAAACCGCCTGTTGGAACTGTACCGGGCTGATACCTTCCATCCGCTTGACCATGTGAAAGGTGTACCCGTTCTGCAGATGGAAAAAGAAATATGTGATAAGGTAAGTGAAATGCCCGTGGATGAATACGAACAACGATGGGCAGACCTGCAGCGGTATGATCACCTGTTGCGTACCTGCAGGCTGATGGACACATCGGTCAATAGGCGATATAAATTCATTATCGTCCACCAGTTACTGCTGCTCCTGTTTACTCCTTTCTTCCTGGCCAGCGTGCTGCTTAACTCGGTCCCGCTCCGGTTTGCAAAATGGGTGGCCGATACAAAAGTGACCCGCATCGATTTCTATACCAGCGTGGCCAATGCGGCAGGTGGATTTGGATATTTTTTATGGTGGCTGATCCTGATGGGGGTTGCTGCGGTGATCGGGAATACCTGGTTTTGGATCGCTGTCCTCGCAGCGCCACTGCTGCTCTTCATTGGCATTCGCTGGTGGGAGGCCTTTGAACACATGCTTTGCCATGCGCGATACCTTGCACGCGGTAAGAAAGATCCGGTAGTACTGGAATTGCTGGAACTCAGGGAACGGATTGCATTTTGGGATTCGTTGCCAGGGTAGTGGCATAGCGGAAGGTGCTAATCCATCAAATCCGGCCTTCGTTGTTCGGTCCTTTTCAGTGCCTGGTCATGGCGCCATTCTTCGATCTTACGGTGATCGCCGCTGAGTAATACGGGCGGAACTTTCCAGCCCCGGAATTCATCCGGCCTGGTATATACCGGCGGAGCCAGCAGGTTATCCTGGAAAGAGTCGAACAGTGCGGAGGTTTCGTCGTTGAGTACACCGGGCAGCAGCCGGCCGATCGCATCGGTGATGACGGCAGCCGCCAGCTCTCCACCGCTGAGCACATAATCGCCGATGGAAAGTTCCCTCGTCACAAAATGTTCCCGGATCCGCTCGTCTATGCCCTTATAGTGTCCGCAAATGAAGAGCAGCCTCTCTTTAAGGGACAGTCCATTTGCGATTTGCTGGTTGAATCGTTCCCCGTCCGGTGTGAGGTAAATGATTTCATCAAAAGGTTTTTCGGCGGACAGGGCTTCGATCGCCCTGGCGAGCGGTTCGCACATCATCACCATGCCTGCACCGCCACCAAACTGGTAATCATCCACCTGGCCGTATTCATTGACGGCCCATTGGCGCAGGTGGTGTACCTGTACGGTCAGCAGGCCTTTGTCCTGCGCCCGTTTCATGATCGAGTGTTGTAATGGGCTTTCCAGCAGTTCGGGAACAACGGAAAGGATATGTATGTCCATGCCGCAAAGTTATGGCCTGGCTTCCACAAGCCAGGAACGGATGCTCGCAACCACCCGTGCGGGAGATTCCTCCATGGGCACATGCCCGGTCCCTTTGTAAACGACCTTTTTTGCATGGGGTATCAGTCGCAGGAAGCGGTCCGAATATTCCAGCGGGATAACCTGGTCCAATTCGCCCCATATGATCAGTACCGGTATGGTAAGGCTGGCAAGCCTGTTGGTATCCGCGCCGGAAGGGTCGGTGATACGGTCAATCAAAGCCTGCCGGTTGCCTTCACGCAGGTTAAGGTCGTAATACCGTTGTACCAGCGCATCCGTAACCAGTGCGGGGTTGCCATAAGACTGCTTCAGGCTTTTTTCCACAATCGAGCGGGGCGTGATGTACTTTACCAGCCGGTTCACCACCGGTGTGCGTGCCAGGGTAAATCCCAGGTTACCGCCCTTTCTGTCCTGTGGGAAACCTGCCGGATCCAGAAGTATGAGGCCTTTGACACCCGGGTGACCGGAAGCATATGACCAGGCAACCAGGCCGCCCATGGAGTTACCCGCGATGATGCAACTATCTACCTGGAGGAATCGCAACAGGCTGTCCAGTACTGCTCCGTGGGCGGCTGGACTGTAATCACGGGCAGGATTTGGACCGGTAAGCCCGAACCCGGGCAGGTCCAGCCGGATGCACCGTTTATCGGGCATGGATGCTACCAGGCTGTCCCAGGTATGCAGGCTGCTGCCGCTTCCATGCAGGAGTACAAGCGGCGTTGAATCCACCGCGGGTCCTTCATCCCGAAAATGTACGCTCATCCCGTTGATCGGGATGTACCGGGATTTTTTCCCGCCATAGAGGGTCTTAAGCTGGTTCACCGGGATATCGGGCGTCTGGAAGGCAATGACCAGGAAAGCTGCCAGTATGAGCAGCCCGCCGGTAATCCCGAATACCCAGCGAAGTGTTTTTCGTTTATTCATCTGCGTTATAATGCCTTGCTCATCTATTCGTCCATGAAACCGTCCAGTTCCCGCCTGTCTTTTTTGGTGGGGCGTCCGATCTTGGTATGTCTCTTCCCGGAATAAAAAACGGCCGCCTGGAAAGCGAGCCTTTCTTTTTCTTCCGGTGGTGTAATGTCCTCGTAGTACTTAATGGCTTCGGCGTACTGCAGTCGGTGGTCCAGCAGTCCGGTCACCCGGATCAGCCATTTTCGCGTATCCGTCTTTATGTCAAAGATATCGCCCACTTTGACCGTCCGGGCCGCTTTGACAGCTTCACCGCCTGATTTCACCCTGCCCTTGTCGCAGGCCACCGCCGCTGCGCTCCGGGTCTTGAAAATGCGTATGGCCCAAAGGTATTTGTCGAGGCGCAGTTTTTCTGTCTTGCCCGTCATCGTCATCATCAGGCTTTCTGCATCG
>JALOMP010000218.1 GCA_025455365.1 Chitinophagaceae bacterium
AGGCCATCCGTCAACTGGTGCAGGGCCTGAATGAAGGCGAGAAACACCAGGTCCTCCTCGGTGTAACCGGATCCGGCAAGACCTTCACCATGGCCAATGTGATCCAGGAAGTGCAGAAGCCCACGCTGGTGCTGACCCACAACAAAACGCTGGTCGCGCAGCTCTATGGCGAGTTCAAGCAGTTTTTTCCGGATAATGCGGTAGGGTATTTCGTGTCGTATTATGATTACTACCAGCCCGAAGCCTACCTGCCGGTGAGCGATACCTATATTGAAAAAGACCTGGCGATTAATGAAGAACTGGATAAGCTGCGCCTGCAGGCAACCGCACAGTTGCTCAGTGGCCGGCGCGATATCATCGTGGTGGCTTCCGTGAGTTGTATTTATGGTATCGGTAACCCTACGGAATTTGAAAACGGCATCATCCGCATCCACCGCGGACAGGTGATCAGCAGGCAGGGCTTCCTGCACGCCCTCGTCAATGCGCTGTATAACCGGACCCAGCTGGAATTCACGCGCGCCACTTTCCGGGTGAAAGGCGATACGGTGGACATCAACCTGCCTTATGTCGACTACGGCTATCGCGTGACTTTTTTTGGCGATGAAATCGAAGAGATTGAAACGATCGATACCAAGACCTCGAAGCGGATCGGGACGATGGAGAATGCGGCGATCTTTCCCGCTAACCTCTATCTCGCGCCGAAGGACATGATGCGACAGATCCTGGGTGAGATACAGGATGAGATGTCCGCACAGGTGGATTATTTCAAGGCATCGGGAAAATACATCGAAGCGCAGCGCCTCAGCGAGCGGGTGAATTTCGACGTGGAGATGATGCGCGAGTTGGGCTATTGCAACGGGGTGGAGAACTACTCGCGCTTTTTCGATCGAAGGCAGCCCGGGACAAGGCCTTTCTGCCTGCTGGATTATTTCCCGCGGGATTTCCTCTGCGTGATCGATGAATCCCATCAGACCATTCCGCAGGTCAGCGGTATGTATGGCGGCGACCGGAGCCGGAAGATGGTGCTCGTGGACTTTGGGTTCCGGCTGCCTTCCGCGCTGGACAACCGTCCGCTCAATTTCCATGAATTTGAACAGCTATTGAACCAGGTGGTGTATGTTTCGGCTACCCCCGGTGATTATGAACTGGAGCAGACCGGAGGGGTGGTGGTGGAACAGGTGGTGCGGCCCACCGGCCTGCTGGACCCGCCGATCGAAGTGCGGCCCAGCATCAACCAGATCGACGACCTGCTGGATGAAATCGACAAGACCATCAAAAAAGGCGACCGTGTACTGGTGACCACGCTCACCAAGCGCATGGCCGAAGAGATGGACAAGTACCTGCACCGCATCAACATCAAATCGAAATACATCCACAGCGAAGTGGACACCCTGGACCGGATTGAGATCCTGCGACAGCTTCGGTTAGGCGAGATCGATGTGCTGGTGGGCGTGAACCTGTTGCGGGAGGGACTCGATCTTCCCGAGGTTTCCCTGGTGGCCATCCTGGATGCGGATAAAGAAGGCTATCTGCGGAATGAGAAATCGCTGACCCAGACCGCGGGGCGCGCCGCTCGTAACGTGGATGGCCGGGTTATTTTTTATGCCGATACCATGACTGGCAGCATGCAGAAGACCATCGATGAAACCAATCGTCGGCGCGACAAACAGATTGCTTTCAACGAAGCGCATGGCATCACCCCGCGCACGGTGAAGAAGAGCAAGGAGCAGGTCTTTGCCCAAACTTCGGTGCTGGATGTGAAAGGCTATGATCCTTCGGCGCCGGGAGCGGTGGCTCCCGATGAGGAATTGGTGGCCGTAGCGGAGGACCAGCCGGTGTACAAGACCGTGCCGGAGCTGGAGAAAGCCATCAAACAGACGAAGAAAACCATGGAGAAGGCGGCCAGGGATTTGGATTTCATGGAAGCCGCCCGGCTTCGTGACGAGATGTTCCGGATGCAGAAACTGCTCGAAGAAATGAAGCAGTGAGGGGACGATTTTTTTCCTACATTAAAGGGCAAGTTTTCGCCTATGAGTAATCATCATTTACGCAGCCAGGGCTGGTTTGGCCGGAGCGGAAAGGACGGTTTCATCTACCGCGCGTGGATGAAAAACCAGGGTATTCCCGACGAGACCTTCCGCGGTAAACCCGTCATCGGCATTTGCAATACCTGGAGCGAACTGACGCCCTGCAATGCGCACTTCCGGGAACTGGCGGAGTCGGTCAAGAAAGGCGTGATTGCCGCGGGCGGTTTTCCCGTTGAGTTTCCTGTGATGTCGCTGGGTGAAACCCTGATCAAGCCTACGGCTATGCTGTACCGTAACCTGGCGAGCATGGACGTGGAAGAATCGATACGGGCCAATCCCATGGATGGCGTGGTCCTTCTATGTGGATGTGATAAAACCACGCCTTCCCTGGTCATGGGCGCCTGCAGTGTCAACCTGCCCACCATCGTGGTGTCCGGAGGCGCCATGCTCACCGGTCGCTTCCGGGGAAAGACCATCGGCACCAGCGATGTCTGGCGATTCAACGACGCGGTACGCAGCGGTGCTATGAGCGAAGCCGATCTGCGTATGGCCGAAGCAGCCATGTGCCGCAGCCGTGGGCACTGTGCCGTCATGGGCACTGCTTCAACGATGGCCTGCATGGTGGAATCCCTGGGCCTGAGCCTGCCGGAGAATGCTGCGATACCCGCAGCCGACAGCAGGCGTAAAGTACTGGCGGAGTATTCCGGTCAGCGCATCGTGGACATGGTTAAAGAAGACCTGAAACTTTCGGATATCCTTACCCGTGAGGCATTTGAAAACGCCATCATGGTAAATGCGGCGATCGGAGGCTCTACCAATTTCGTGCTGCATCTCTTAGCGATCGCCGGTCGTATCGGCGTGCCGCTGGACCTCGAGGATTTCGATCGGTACTCTCAAGGCATACCCTTACTGGCCAACCTGCAGCCCTCCGGTGAATATTTCATGGAAGATTTCTATTACGCGGGCGGGCTGCCGGCGCTGATGAAGGCCATGCACGGAAAACTCCATGCCGGGGCGATGACGGTGAGCGGCAAGGGCATCGAAGAAAACTATCGCGAGGCGAGCATTTATGATGAAGCCGTGATTGGCACGATGGAAAAACCCTTCAAGGAACTGTCAGGCATCGCGGTGGTCAGGGGAAACCTCTGCCCCGATGGCGCGGTCCTGAAGCCCTCGGCGGCTTCCCCACACCTGATGAAGCATCGGGGACAGGCGGTGGTCTTTGAACATATCGAAGACTATCATGCACGTATAGACGATCCTGACCTGCCGGTCACACCGGATAGCGTGCTGGTACTCAAAAATGTCGGACCCATCGGCTATCCCGGCATGCCCGAAGTGGGCAATATGGCCCTGCCGAAGAAACTGCTGGAGCAGGGCGTGGAAGATATCGTCCGTATTTCCGATGGCCGCATGAGCGGCACGGGCTTTGGTACCGTGGTGCTGCACGTATCGCCGGAATCCGCGGCCGGTGGGCCGTTAGCCCTGGTGCGGGATGGCGACTGGATCGCGCTGGACCTCGAGGCGCGCACCCTGCACCTGGACGTGGATGAAGCGGAACTGGCTGCCCGGCGCGCGGCATGGCAACCTTCGCACCCGGTAGCAGGTCGCGGCTATGTGCAGCTCTACCAGCAGCATGTGGGGCAGGCGCACCAGGGGGCAGATATGGATTTCCTTCGCGGCGGATCCGGCAGTGCGGTAACCCGTGATTCGCATTAAATCAACGATATGACTGTCCAGGGACTAACTGCCATCGTAACCGGCGCAGGCCAGGGAATCGGGCTGGAAATCTGTAAACAGCTAGCCAGGCGCGGCGCCAGGGTAATCCTGAACGATATTGATCCGGAGCTGGCCAGGCAGGGTGCGGAGGCCGTTCGCTCAGAAAATCGGGTATGCGTTGCCGTACCCGGTGATGCCAGTGAACAGGCGGTTATCGATGCGATGATCCGTACCGCCGTGGAGCAGTTCGGTCAGCTCGACATCGCCATCGCCAACGCCGGAATCACGCAGTTCGGACCATTCGACTCCTTCTCCCGCGCGTCCTTTCAGCGCGTCATGGAGGTGAACCTGGCAGGCACGTTCTTCCTGGCACAGTCGGCCAGCAGGCAGATGATCACCCAGGGCAGCGGGGGGTCCCTGCTCTTTATGTCCAGCGTGGTGGGTCTGCAGGCGCATCGAGATCTTGCCTGTTATGCGATGAGCAAGGCGGCCGTCAATATGCTCGCGAAAAATCTCGTCATTGAATTATCGCCGCATGGCATTAACGTCAATACCGTGGCTCCTGGTGCCACCCTCACCGAACGTACGCTGGAAGATCCCGCTTATGTGCCTACCTGGAGCCGACTGACGCCCATGGGTAGACCCGGTACGGTACGCGATGTATCCGATGCCTGCGTATTCCTCGTTTCTCCCGAAGCACGACAGATTACGGGCCAATGCCTCACTGTGGATGGCGGGTGGACTGCGATCAGCCCTAATCCCTAGACTGCAGACTTTCTCCCCCGCCATTCAATCTTCATTTTTCGTGTGAAATGCAGTATCAATAAGGCCTTTGCGTTAGTCTACAAAATAAGTAGAGAAATATTTGGCCGGAATATAAAGTGATTCTACATTTGTCTACCAATTTAGTAGACAAAACAGTTTTTCGTTTCCCGCCTCCCCTGCATTGCCTGCCCCCTGCCAGATCCGGCCGGATACCGGCCCGGCGGAGGTATGCCCGGAAGCGGACAAAGACCAAAAAAGAAGTTATGAGAAACATCAGCTTTTTACTCACCTTATCCATTGTACTGACCGGCTGGTCGGCCCAGGCACAAAAATTCCTGGAAGGACAGATTCTTCACAAAGACCAGACTCCCGCTGCAGCCGCTACGGTGGAAGTGGTTGGCAAAAAATACCTGGCGATTGCAGACAGCCTCGGTCGCTACCGCATCCAGGTTCCGGAAAGCTATCCATATACTTTACGCGTTTCCTCCGTGGGCTACAAACCTGTGGAGCAGCAAGTCACTAGCGATCCCGGGGCAAACCTCGCCTTTAACCTCGTGGAGGTGGGCGATATCGTGGAAGTGGTGATCACGTCCCGCAGACGCAGCGAAGCCGCGCAGGACGTACCCATCGCCATTTCCATCGTTACCGGAAGGCAGCTGGATGAAACCGGCAGCTTCAATGTCAACCGCATTAAGGAGTTCGTTCCCACGGTGCAGTTCTATTCCTCCAATCCCCGCAACACCACCCTCAATATCCGCGGCCTGGGCTCCACCTTCGGACTGACCAATGATGGTATTGATCCCGGTGTGGGATTCTATATTGACGGTGTCTACTACGCCCGACCGGCCGCCACGGCGATGGATTTTATCGATATCGACCAGGTGGAAGTCCTGCGTGGCCCGCAGGGAACCCTGTTCGGAAAAAACACCACGGCCGGCGCCTTCAACATCACCACCC
>JALOMP010000219.1 GCA_025455365.1 Chitinophagaceae bacterium
ACATGCCGGCTTCGGATCGCTTCCCGGTGCTTTTCCCGAATCCCCGGTAGTCCACCAGCACCACATCGTAATTGTACCGGTAGAAATCCGCCGCGTACTTGGCCCAGCCTTTGATGCTGCGCGTGTTGCCGTGGAAATAAAGGATCAGTCCCCCCGGATTCTCCCGGAAAAAATGCAGGCCGTTGATCCGCACTCCCGGCTCCACGTCAAAAAAAAGTTCGCGGAACGGCACATCGTATTTGAACGTGAAGTGCTGCGCCAGTTTCTCCGGCTTGAAAATGAGCCGCTCCTGGATGAGATACGCAACCGCCATGACCAGGAGATAGCCTGCCAGGAGGTACCACCAGTTGATGGCCAGGAATATGATCGGGATGAAGAGCATTGCTAGGAAGTTAGATATTAGATCTTAGAAGTTAGAAGTATCTGTGATCCTTTTTTATCGAGATATGAGACTTCCCACTTCTAAAATCCAACTTCCTACTTCACAAAAACTTCCTTCCCATTCACCACCGTCCTCGTCACCTGTATCTCCCGGATCTTTTCGGGGGCGATGGAGAAAAGGTCGCCGGAGAGGACAACCATGTCTGCGAGCATGCCTTTTTTCAACATACCCAGCCTGTCTTCCTGGAAGGTGGCATAGGCATTATGCACGGTATACGCGCGCAAAGCCTGTTCCACCGTGATTTTCTCGGCGGGGAACCAGCCCTCCGGGTTTCGGTTGTCCAGTGTCCTCCGGGTGACGGCGGCATAGATGCCGGCGATGGGATCTGAAGGCGCCACGGGCCAGTCTGATCCGAAGGTCATGCTGGCGCCGGAAGCCAGGAGGCTGCGGAACGCATAGGTTCCTTTGAGCCTGGCGCTGTCCAGTCGCTTATATGCCCAGCGACCGTCATCGATGGCATGGTAAGGCTGCATGGACGGAATGATACCGGCCCTGGACAGCCGGGGAATGTCTTCCAGCCGGATATGCTGGGTATGTTCGATGCTGAACCGGTGATCGCCCGGGTGGGCGGCCTGTGCCTGCTCGTAGACGCCGATGATCCAGTCGATCGCCCTGTCGCCAATAGCGTGGACGTTCACTTTCAGTCCCGCGGCATTGGCCCGGAGGACGGCATTCCGCAACAGGCTCGAATCCATCACCATGAAGCCGGTTGACCCGGGCGCGTCCAGGTATGGACGGAAAAACCAGGCGGTGGTGGAACCGAGCGACCCGTCGGTAAAACCCTTGAGCCCGTCCCAGGAAAGCCTGTCATCGCCCCGGCCCTGGGCCTTCACGAAACTATCCAGCCGCGACCAATCGGTGATGGGTAGCCGAACCATGATCCGGATGGGCAGTTCATTTCTCGCGTATGCGGTACAGTAAGTATCCAGGTCGGTCCACCCGCCGAATCCGCCCATATCGGTTACCCGCGTCACGCCATGGGACAAGGCATAGCCGGTGGCCGTATCCAGGAATTTCCGCAGCATCTCCGGGGATGGTGGCGGAATGATTTTTTCCACGAGTGCCAGGGCCGCGTCCTTGAGGCCTCCGGTGGGCTCGCCGGTGTTGGGGTTACGGATGATGGTGCCACCCGCGGGATCGGGGGTATTCCTGTCGATGCCCGCCATGCGCAGGGCGATGCTGTTGGCCAGCACCATATGGCCGTCGTACCGGTATATAAAGAGCGGGTGGTTGCCCGTCACGGAATCGATCCATTGGCGCGTGGGCAGCTCCCCGCCCCAGGCCTCATTATCCCAGAAGCCGCCTTTTATCCAGGTGCCTTCCGGCTGTTCCCGGCAAAACGTGCCCAGGATGCGGATAAAATCCTGCGGCGACTTCGCCTGGCGCAGGTCGGCGGAAAGCAGTTGTTCACCGCCCATGAGAAAATGGGTATGGTTATCCATCAGCCCGGGCACCACCAAATGGCCATTGAGGTCGACAAGTTTCGTGTCACTTCCCTTCCATGCGGCGGCATCATCGCCCAGGTACAGGATGATGCTGTCTTTGATGGCGATAGACTTCGCCCAGGGCATGGCGCTGTCGCCCGTCCAAATCTTCGCATTGGTGTAGATGATATCCGCTTTTTGCGGGCGGGAACAGGAAAAAAGGACCAGCAAGAGTACGGCAGAAAGCGGCAATCGGAACATATGGAGGATGTGTTAGAACCGTGGAGAATCGGCGCAGAGAATGTATGGAATGTCGTTTATCTTTCCAGGCCGTCAACCGTCAACCGTCCTCTATTTCTCCTCCAGCGAAACCTTTTTCGCTGTCACATGCAGGGTATAGAGGGCGCCCACTTTCAGCGCTACGTTTTCTTTGCCGTGGCTCACGGGGAAGCCGTAGCAAACCGGGATCCGGTAGGGTTTGAACAGATCGTTGAAGATCTCGTCCACCGTCTTTCCAAACGGACGGTCCGTGTCCTTGCAATCCGTAAATCCACCAATCACCAGCCCCAGGATCTTATCGAACATACCCGCGCGTTTCATCTGGTAGAGCATGCGGTCTATATTGTAGAGGTATTCCCCCACGTCTTCCATGAACAGGATCTTGCCGGCTGTTTTGATCATCGAAGGTGTGCCGATGGTGTGGGCCAGCAGGGCCAGGTTGCCGCCCACCAGGGGCGCCGTCACTTTTCCCGGATGGTTGAAGGGATGCACGGAGGCCGTGTATTTCCCTTTTCGCCCCAGCAACGCTTTCTGCAGGGATACCACGCCCTCGGTCCGGAAACCGCCTTCATTGAAAGCGCCGGCCATCGGGGCGTGCAGGGTGGCTACCTGGTAGCGGCGATGGATATGCGCGTGCAACACCGTGATATCGCTGAACCCGATCAGCCATTTGGGATGTTTGCGGAACTTCCGGAAGTCGATGCGGTCGATGATCCGCCCCACCCCATAACCCCCGCGGGCGAACAGGATGGCATGGATTGCGGGATCATCCAGCATCGTTTGTAATTCAGCCAGCCTTTCTTCATCGGTGCCGGAGAAATAGTTTTCGCCGGAGCCTACGGTCTTGCCCACCCGCACGTTGAATCCCCATTCACCCAGGACCCGCACGCAGGTGCGTACCCGTGCGGCAGGCATATGCCCGGCCGGGCACATGAGCCCGATGGTATTCCCCTTTTCCAGGGATGGGGGCAGGATGGAAGGCTTTGCATGCATCGCAGGGCTTAAAGATAGCACTTACCCCAGGATTGTAGGGGGCGAATGCGGAAAGAGATGCCCAATCAATCCATATTATGCACGCTGGATATGACCTCTATCAGCGAAACATGCAACGCCCGTCAATGCGAACCAATCCCCCGACCGCTATTTTTGCCTACACTTCGATGGCCATGCATACAAACAGGATTCAACCCATTACCCAACTGGCCGACCAATTGGGACTTTCCTCGGAACAGCTCATCACCTACGGAAAATACAAGGCGAAAGTGCAGTTGCCGGGTTTTGATGAAGACAAGATCCGGAAGTCCAGGCTCATCCTGGTAACGTCCATCACGCCTACCCGGGCCGGCAACGGCAAGACCACCTGCTCCATCGGCATGGCCGACGGGCTGCGGCGACTGGGCAAGCACGCCATCCTCGCTCTGCGCGAACCATCACTCGGACCTTGCTTCGGGATGAAAGGCGGCGCCACGGGCGGAGGCGCCTCGCAACTCATGCCCGCCGATGAAATCAACCTGCACTTCACCGGCGATTTTCACGCCATCAGCGCGGCCAATAACATGCTGGCGGCCCTGCTGGACAATTACAATTATTTCAACCAGGGCAGGCCCGGGGAACTGAAGGAGATCTACTGGAGAAGGGTCATGGACGTGAACGACCGCTCGCTGCGGTACATCATCACCGGCCTGCATGGCGGTAAAAACGGGCTTCCCGCGGAAACAGGGTTCGACATTACACCGGCCTCGGAACTCATGGCCGCACTATGCCTTTCCGAAAACCAGGACGACTTACGCAAACGGATAGACGATATCCTGCTGGGCACCACCGCCGGGGGCGATCCGTTCACCACCCGGGACCTGGACGTATCCGGCGCCATCACGGCATTGCTGAAAGACGCGCTCCTGCCCAACCTCGTGCAGACCCTCGAAGGCACGCCGGCCTTTGTGCATGGAGGCCCCTTTGCCAATATCGCCCATGGCTGCAATTCCCTGATCGCCACGAAAACAGCCATGGAACTGGGTGATTACGTACTCACGGAAGCCGGCTTCGGCAGCGACCTCGGCGCGGAAAAATTCATGAACATCAAATGCCGGGTATCGGGACTGAAACCCGCACTCACCGCGCTGGTGGTAACGGCACAATCGCTCAAACTGCACGGTGAAGTGCCGTATGCAAATATCCGGGAACCCCATCCCGCCGCCATCTTCAAAGGCATGCGCAACCTGGAAAGGCACCTGGACATCCTCCATGGCTTCGGCCAGCAGGTGCTGGTAGTGATCAACCGCTTCGCCACGGATACAGATGAGGAAATTGACGTCATCCGGCAATGGTGCGATGAGCGGTATATCGCCTGCGGCGTGAACAACGCCTTCGCCAGAGGCGGGGAAGGTGCCCTGGACATCGCGGAGAAAATCGTGCGGATGACGGAAGAACTGCCGGCAGAAACAACGTTCACCTACCATGATGCGGACACGGTAGAGGAAAAAATCCGCAAAGTGGCCACCAAGGTCTACAAAGCCGATGGCGTACAATTGGAAAAGAAAGCCCGGCAGAAATTAAAATATATTGAATCCCATGGCTGGCAGCATTTCCCAGTCTGCATCGCCAAGACACAGTATTCCTTTACCGATGTGCCGGAAGCCGTTCATACCTACCAGGATTTTACCATCACGGTGGAAGACCTGATCGTGAACACGGGTGCCCGGTTCATCGTGGCTGTCTGCGGTGAAATGGTACGCATGCCAGGGTTGCCGCAACACCCGGCCGCTGAGCGAATCGATTTGGTCCAGGGAAAAATTACGGGACTGAGTTGAAGTGAGATTCTAAAATCTAACTTCTTCAAATCTGCCAGCTATTGTCTGAAATGAATTGCAGGAAAGAATCCTTGTAGGAGTCGCTGATCGGAATTTCCTCGCCCTTGACATGCAGCATGTGCTTTTCGATCGTATCAATATGCTTGAAGGACACGATATAGGATTTGTGCACGCGGATGAACTGGTACGCGCTTAACATGTCTTCCAGTCGCTTCATGGTATGGTACACCAGCCACTTGCCCTTGGTGGTAAAAATCGTCACATAGTTTCCATCGCCCCGGATGTGGGTAATCTCGTGGAGCCGAAGCTTAACCATGCGGGTATCAACCTTCACCATGATAATGTCATCCTGCGCGGGCAACTTCTTGGGTGCTGTACTGGGCTTCATCTTGTCCAGGCTGTAATCAATCAGCATCCGGGCCTTCTGGAGCGCCCGCTGAAACCTTTCCATGGAAAAGGGCAAGAGCAGGTAGTCGGCCGCATTCAGTTCAAAGGCAGCCTGCCCAGCGGTATCCCGTTCAGCCTGGGCTTGCCTACCTCCTGGAAAACAAGCCTGATCGACGGGTCCTGTTCAATAAAATGAAGCCCCTTTTCCGGGTTATCGAAGGAAGCTACCAGTTCCAGTCCCGGAACCGAGGTAGCATATTCCTTCAGGTTTTCAAGCCCACCCTGTCCTTCACCGATTACAATGGCCCGAATCATATGCATCGAAATTTACCAGTTACAAATAAGATATAAGCCGTTTAAAATGGGCTTATCAATGCTTAAATTTCCGAAACATATACAGCGGAATCCTAATTTCTGGGGCGGTATAATTTTACAATGGCGAATTCTTATGTGAAAACTGTAATTCTCGATGTAATTCCTGCTCTTGCCTGCAAAACTGTTGATATTCAGAGACAATATGTATAATAATCCTTAAACAGGTTTTTTCTCCCTCCCATTTTCATGACCCGATGGCTTCCCCTCAGAAATAATTTTACCGCAAATTATGCTGGTCGCTTTCCGGGCAAAAACGAAAAAGCGACCCTGTCCCAGGCGAATTTACCCTGAAACGCATAGCGGACCAAGGTGCTCATGTAATAGAAAGGGGCATTAATATAATACACCGGTAACCTGTGTTGAATGCCTGTTTTTCTCCGGAACTTTAGATGGATTCTGGGGTTCCGCGCATGCACAGGCGGGGCAAACCACGATCCAATCAACCTGGATAGACAACCGGCGAAAAATCTTCAAAAAACAACGTTGATTTTCATGAACAAGATCACTTCAGCACTTCTCTTTGCGGCAGCCCTCGTCTTCTTTGCCTGCCAGTCGCCCCAGGCGCCTGCCGAACAGGCCCAGGATACCATCGCTACCCCTGAAACCACAACGGCCCCGGCGCCGGCGCCGGAAGCTCCTTACGATCCTGACCCCACCGACACGGTGCCCGGTGACCGGTATATTATCCACGCTACGTCTGCGCAAACGGCCGACCTTGTCCGCAAGACCCTGCAGGAGAAAATGAAAGCGGACCTGGAGAAAAACCTGCTTGATTCATCCCAGCGGAAGTTTATGTTTTTCGAGTACGACCTGAACGATGACGGGCAGAAGGAGGTTTTTGTGGGGCTGGTTGGTTCCTATTTTTGCGGTTCCGGGGGATGCTCCCCCTACCTGCTGGATAGCCAGGGGAATGTCATCACCCATTTTTCGGTGAGTGATTACCCGATCATCGTGGACAATAACAAAACGGCCGGGTACAAGGACCTGTTCATCTACAGCGGTGGCAAATACAGGGTAGTGAAGTATGACGGGAAGAAATATCCCTCCAACCCTTCCCTGCAGCCGGCGTTGAAAACCACGCCGGGCGATGGTCTGCCGCGACTGCTGGATTTCATCCATGAACCCTACCCGAGGTTCAATTTCTAAGATACCTGCTGACCATAGCAACCGCATGCCGGTCCAGTATCCTTCGTAAGCCGTAGGAACGGGACCAGCATCTTCATTTCCCGGTAACATTCAGCTTGAAAGCCGGAGAATTAGGACTGTGATGGAACAGAGCCCGGCATCTTAATTTACCGGTAACATTTCCCTTTCCGCAATTAAATATCTTAGCGCCCATCCGCGTATGAGATATCCCCTTTTCTGCGTCCTGTTGTTGATTGGTAAAGTTCTCTGGGCACAATCGCCCGATACCTCCATGTCCCGATTCAACCAGGAGGATACGCTCCGAGAGATCATCATTTCCGCCACCCGTTACCCGGAGAAGGCTTTCTCGGTTCCCTTTTCCGTGGACCGCCTGCGCGAACCCATGCGGAATACGCATCTACCCCGTACCCTGCCAGAGGCATTGTCCTACCTGCCGGGCGTATTTGTGCAGAAAACCAATCATGGCGGCGGATCTCCGTTCCTGCGGGGACTCACCGGAAACCAGACCCTGCTGATGCTGGATGGGATCAGGGTCAACAACGCCACCTTCCGATTCGGCCCCAACCAGTACCCAAACCTGGTTGACGCCTATACCCTGCAAAGGGTGGAAGTGCTGAAAGGCAGCGGCTCCGTACAGTATGGCAGTGACGCGCTGGGTGGTGTAATGCATGCCATCACCCATGATGTCCGGCTGGACAGGGCGAAAGGATGGCATGCCCTGGCCGGTACGAGGATTACCTCGCAGGACATGGAATATACCGGCCGTGCCGAAGCCGGATACGAGGGGAAGAAATTTGGGTTTGCCGGCGGGTATACCTGGCGACAATTTGGCGATCTTTATGGGGGCGATACCACCGGTAAACAAACCCCTTCCGGCTACGACGAAAGAAACTGGAACCTCAAAGCGAAACTGGCCCTGGGAAAATCGCTGACCCTAACCGCCTCGGCCCAGGAAGTTTCCCAGCGAGAGGTCCCGCTCTACCACCGGGTGCAACTGGAGCAATTTGAATACTACGATTTTGACCCGCAACAGTTGCTGATCAGCTATGCCAGGCTGGAAGGCCGTTACGAGCATCAGCCATTGAGGCGATGGAGCGTCACGCCGCTGTACAAGAAGTCCGTGGAAGGACGCCGGTATCACCGAAACGGCAACAATAACTATTTCGACGAAAAAGACGAAGTTGTATCCTATGGCATGGTGGCGGAAACGGAATGGCGTATCAGGGATAACTGGTGGTCCAATTCCGGGGCCGAGTTTTATTATGATGAAGTGTCCAGCCAACGCAGCATCACCAATGGCGGGAACACCATCGATGTCCGTGGACTCTACCCCAACGGCGCCGCGCAGGTCAACAGTTCCATTTATAGTTTGCATCATTTCCGTTGGAATCCATGGAAAGCCGAAGCCGGGCTGCGGTACACCTTCGTGCAGAACCGGGTACCGGGTCAGTTCCTCGACCTCCCGGGCAATCCTGCTACCGATGCCCGACTGAATGCTTCGGCCCTGGTGGGAAACCTTTCCCTGCTGTACAACCTCCGCAGCAGGCATGTATTCTACGCCAATCTCAGTACCGGTTTCCGCGCGCCGGGCATTGATGACCTCGGCACCCTGGGCCTGGTGGATTTCCGGTATGAACTGCCGGCCTACGACCTGGAGCCGGAAAAAAATATCCATACTGAACTGGGCTACCGGTTCCAGGGCAAAAAACTGCAATGGCAGGTATCGGCTTTTTATATGAAGCTCTACGACCTGATCAGCCGGGTACGCAGTGAAACCGACTCCATCCAGGGCTACCCGGTTTACGTCAAAACGAACGACCAGGAAGCGTTTATCCGGGGAGTTGAAATTTCCGGAAGCTACGAACCGGTTGCCGGCCTGGTCTTTTCCGGTACCATGGCCACGCAATATGGGCAAAACCGCACGCGTAATGAACCGATGCGCCGAATCCCACCTACCCATGGTTTAGGCATGATCCGGTACGGGAGGCATCGTTGGTATGCCTCGGCGGAAATCCAATGGGCATTGAAGCAGGACCGCATGGCACAGGGAGACAAGGACGACAATCGTATTCCCGCTGGTGGCACACCCGGTTGGGAAGTCTTTAACCTGCGGGTTGGATATGTACACAACGCATGGGAACTCCGGGCCGGGTTCAGTAATATTTTCAATGAGGATTACCGGACCCATGGCAGCGGCATCAATGGGATGGGAAGGGCGATGACCCTCTCGGCCATCATACGAATACCCGGGATTGGAGCCGGCAATAACCAGGAATAATATCGCAGGCGGCGGTGGCACCTCATCCGATCGGCAATAGCTTCTACGTATTACTCATTTTCAATTCCTTGCGGATGAATGCGGCGCTGTACCCCGTTTTCTGCACCACTTCCTCCATCGGTACATGTTGAGCCAGTAAATCCCGGGCGAGATCGAGTTTCACGGTTTTCATGAATTTTCCCGGCGTAGTATCGAAGTTTTTAAACTGGCGGTTCAGCTGAACGGTGTTTGTTTTAAAATGTTCCGCCAGGGCTTCCACGGTCATGATATTATGTTCACGGATGGTATCCCCGATGGATTTCAGGGTGAGTACCGGCGTGGTTTCCTTATGAGGCAACACC
>JALOMP010000019.1 GCA_025455365.1 Chitinophagaceae bacterium
AGGACGACCGAAACACACCGTTGGACCTATGACCTAAACGGTGTATTGCAAAAAATGGTCCGGATTAAAGGAACCACGGACAGCAGCACCATTCAGCTGGTAACGGATGCAGAAGGGAAGGTACTGGAGGAATTCACCGTTGCCGATGGTAAACCCGGCGAGAAAACATACTACTATTACGACGAGAAAGGGCGCCTTACCGATATCGTCCGTTATAATGAAAGGGCCGGGAAGCTGCTACCTGACATGATGTTTGACTATTACGATAATGGCCTGCCACGCCAGATGGTGAGCCGGGAGCCGGGTTCCTTCGTACAAAGCACCTGGATCTACCTGTACGATGAGAAAGAGCTGGTTACCGAAGAGAAGTTCTACAACGCACAAAAAAAACTGGCAGGCCGAATGGCCTACCAGTATCAGTTCAGGAAATAAATCGTGCCTTTTTACTGCACAATCATCTTGCGAGTGGACGTGAATCCGCCTGCTTCCATCTTGTAATAATATATACCGCTCTTCAGGAGGTTTTCCGGTACGCTGATCGCGTATCTGCCAGCGGAACGTTCGCCATTCTGGAGTACGGATACCACCCTGCCCTGCGCGTCATACAGCACGAGCCTTACATGGGATTTCACCGGTACACTGTAGGTGATGGTAGCGGAACCATGTGAAGGATTCGGGAAGCTCTGGGCCAGTTCAAAGGAAATCTTTCCATTGATCTCTGCGGACACGATGTTTGACAGGTTGAATTTACCGTCGTAGTCCACCTGCTTCAGGCGATAGAAGAACTTGCCGGCGGGACGATTCCTATCGGTAAAGCTATAGGAACGAAGCACCTGGCTGTTGCCGGCTCCATTTTCAAAGCCGATTCCAATCCACTTGCTGCCGTCATCGCTCCGCAGGATTTCAAATCCACGGTTGTTGGATTCGGAAGCGGTGGACCATTCCAGTTTAACATCCTGACCGATTACACTGGCCGTAAAGGACCTCAGGGATACAGGCAATGGATTCAACACGGCCAGTTCCAGGAACTGCTCAACATTGGAAATACAGCCATTCGCATCGGTGATGGTTGCCAGATTCAGCGGGAGCGTATAGGTCAGGGAATTGAACACTACATCAGCCCAATAGTTGGAACCACCTAAGATTCCGTAGTACTCAGTGGGGAAACCACCACCAGCGCCGTACAGGTATTGGCCGTTACCACCTGCGGGACCACCGGGTGCCGGAACGGTCAGCGGACCAGAGACGTAGTCGTTTATCAGGAAATCCGGCGTAGTGACATAGTCGCCACTGGCTGAATAATAAGAAACAAGGTACACCGTGTTGGCAGCCAGGGGCACTGCAGTAGGCAGTGTCACGGAGCGCCATCCTGCGGCGGCCGGTGCGGCATCCTGGTGTGTCACGGAAGCCAGCAGGGTGCCGGTTGCCGTATACAGTTTCAATACCGTAGGCAGTACGTCAGACACGCCTTTGTAGAAACGAAGGGCGGATACCGTACCGTTGATGGCAGGCCTGAATTTCATACCCACTTCCAGGGGAAGCCCATCATTGGAAGCGGTAGGCGTAGGCAGCGTAGTAGCAGTCCAAATGCTGGATGTCTGATTCAGTGGAATCGATCCGGTACTGAAAGGCGTTCCGGAAGTTACCGGTGTATACCCTGCCCCATTGATCTGAAGGGAGAACGGACCTGTACCAGCCTGGCCGGTGAAGAGGATGGACGAGGGCTGGCCAGCCACTTGTGATCCGCTACCGGAAAGGAAACCCCTCGGCTGCTCATTAACCGTCATTGCGGCCGATGCGATCGGTGCACCGGTCTCCGCGCAGGTACCACCATCCGTGATGCTGGTCAGTTCATATGTAACTGCTGCGGACGGGGAAAAGATCACATCCACGAAATAGTTTGAGTTCTCGTATGAAAGCGCCGGGAAACCGGCAGCACCCGGGTTATATACGCCGTTGAAACCAAAAGCACCACCGGATGCGGCCGTGGTAAAATAACCGCCGAGACTGGTCTTGGCATCAATTAAATCGTCTTGCAGTTGCGCATAGTTGCCGGTGGGGGTGAAATATGAAGCTACATATGCGGTACCCGCAGTCACCGCTACAGGTGCACTGAAACGAAGTTCCTGCCAGCCTGATGCCGTGGTGGTGAAAGTTCCGGTAGCCAGTTGAGCGCCGCCGATGGTCCACAGGGAACCGGTGAAAGTACCCGTGGCGGCTAAAGTCTTATAGAAACGTACGCCTCTAACCAACCCATCAACGGAAGGGATAAACTTGACACCCAGTTCATACGCGGCAGGATCAGGGACGATCGGCAAGGGTGGCGCGGCTGCTCCCCACAATCCATCTTCCGTTGGTGCGAAAATCACATCGACGAAATAGTTTGAATTCTCATAAGTCAAGGTAGGGAAACCCGTGCTTCCGGGTCTGTATACGCCATTGCCACCTGCCGGACCGCCGGATGGCGGGGTTGTCATGAAGCCGTCGATGCTGGTTTTAGTAGCCAGCAATCCACCCTGCTCCTGGGCATAGTTGCCGTTTGGTGTGAAATATGAAGCCACATAAGTGGTACCGGCGTTAACGCTGATCGGCGAGCTGAACTGCAGTTCCTGCCATCCAGACGCCGTAGTGGTAAATGTGCCGGTGGCAAGCGGTGTGCCAGTGCTCGACCACAATGTGCCCGTAAACGGACCTGTTGCGGTGGCTGTTTTGTAGAAGCGAATGCCCTTGATGATACCATTCACCGTAGGCGTAAACTTCATACCCAGCTCGTAGGCATTGGGATCCGGCACTGGAGGCAGAATGGGCACCCCGGTTCCCCAAAAGCCGTCGTCTGAAGAAGTGACGGTGAAAGGAACACCCGGCACGATGCCTGGATAGGTGACACCGTTTACCACAATGGTATACGGCCCGGCAGCGAGAGGCACGGTACCCAGGGTTAGCTGGGGCGTCTGGCCTTCACAAATAGCAGGTGCTGCCAGTGTAATGGTGGGTGGACACTGTGCATAACCCTGTGTGATGAGGGTCATGATGGCGATGACTGCAATAGTCATCAACTGCGATGCCTTACGGCAAAGCTTTTTGCTCGTGGTGTAGAAGTAGCACATAAAAACGAATTAAGGATCGGTTAAAAATTGTTTCTTTTAGGTACAGAGAAAAATCAGATGATCGCACAAAGGATGTGGTTCAAAAGCTGGCGGATTTTCGATGGATGTTTGGAGGAGAAAAGAAACGGTCTGTCGATTTCAGGTGAGGATATGGATGCTAGAAGATAGACAGACGAGTAAAAATAGTAAAAGAAGCCAGTAAAATGCAAGAAAAACGGGCAAAATATTTCCCCGTTAAAAAAGACGGGGCGGGAAAATATATCTGTAAGCGCCGGTTTTACAGGTAAATAGGCCGATTATCATATACGTAACCGGCTGTAAGCGCAATTTTTTAATCATACGGAAAAATACGATAAAAAAGCCTTTCCCGGGAAGGGAAAGGCTTTGTGCCCAGGACAGGATTCGAACCTGCACACCCGTTAAGGCTCTACCACCTCAAAGTAGCGTGTCTACCAATTTCACCACCTGGGCAAGTTTGCATTCATGAGTCTTGAGTTATAGGAAGTCCCGCGACTCAAGACTCTAAACTCCAGACCAATGACTGCTTACGGGGTTGCAAATGTAGGGAAAAAACCAAAATCAGGTTGCAGGGTTATCGAAAAAAGAAAGCCGCTAGGTCTTTAGTGAAATCCTGAAGGTAGTGCCTTTCCCGGGTTCGGAATGGCGTACATACAATTCTCCCCCATGGTATTGTTCGATGATACGCCGGGAAAGGGTTAGCCCAAGTCCCCATCCCCTTTTCTTTGTTGTAAACCCGGCATTGAAAACCTGCGAGAGGTTCGATGCATGAATACCCTTACCCGTATCGGTAATATCAATATAAACCTGCTTCGATCCTTCGCGCAGTTGTACCGTTATCATCCCTTTGCCTTCCATGGCGTCCAACGCATTTTTAAGGATGTTTTCAATTACCCATTCAAAAAGAGGCGGAGACACCATGGCCTTCACGGTATTGTTCCCGCCGGCATCCAGCACGAATGCCACCTTGCTGGGCGCTCTCTTTTTCATATAATCCACGGCCCCCTGGAGGATATCCACCAGGTTATGCTCTTCCAACCTGGGCTGGCTTCCTATTTTGCTGAATCGGTCGGACACCAGCTTCAGTCGTTCTATATCTTTGCCCATCTCCTGCAGCATGGCTGTGTCCTTGGGGTTCTCCTTGAGCATCTCCACCCATCCTTCCAGCGCGGACAGCGGTGTTCCCAATTGGTGTGCCGTTTCCTTCGCCATGCCGGCCCAAAGCTGGTTCTGGTCCGAGCGGTGCCTTGCCGCAAGGGCCATCAGGGTGAATACGATGAATAGGGCAACGATCAACAACTGCACCAAGGGATAGAACGTTACCTGTTTCAATAGCAAAGAATCGCCATAGTAATACCGGTTGAAACTTTGTGCATCATTGCTGAGGTATGTAACGATGGGTTCATTCCTCGCTTTAAACTCCCGCAGTTTACGGACCAGGTAGTCCGGGGACGAAGCTACCTTCAGCGAATCCAGGTTGTGGTAATTGGTGATGCTGTCTTTCTCATTGGTTTCAATCACCGGGATACTGCCCTGTCCGGCCATAATCTGGGTGGCCAGCGATATGTCCTGGTCTGCCCCCGCTCTTGCAATGAACTGCTGTGCTTCCGCCCAGGCTTCCACCTTATGCCTTTCTTCCGCAGCGATTTTCCCGGAGAGATACCTGCTGTAAAAAATCGTTACCGTTACGATGGCCACCGCAACCAGTGCCAGCAGGGTTCTCCAATTCATCCAAACTTGCAGCATGCCTTGCTCCTGTTGATAAGCGATAAAATTATGCATGGAATCCTTGCAAACTCTATTTTTGACAAATAATTGAGCCGATTGACCGAACTGAATACTGTAGCTGTTGTCGTACTGAACTGGAACGGGAAACACTTCCTTGAAAAATTCCTCCCCTGCCTGTTAAAAAGTACCTATCCGAAACTTTCCATATATGTGGCAGACAATGGGTCAACGGACGATTCCGTTGCGTTTGTCAGGGATCATTATCCCCAGATCCGCCTGCTGTCGAATCCAACCAACGAGGGTTTTGCAAAAGGGTATAATACGGCCCTGGGTCAGGTAACGGCGGATATCTACATACTGCTCAATTCAGATGTTGAAGTTCCTCCGGGATGGATTGAACCCGTGATCAGGCTGATGGAAACCGACCCTTCCATTGCCGCCTGCCAGCCGAAGATCATCGACTGGAACCATCGCGATCGATTCGAATATGCCGGCGGTTCAGGCGGCTGGATCGATCGTTACGGATACCCTTTTTGCCGGGGACGCATCTTTGACGCACTTGAAAAGGACGACGGGCAGTACAACGACCAGGCCCCTATTTTCTGGGCCAGCGGCGCCGCCATGTTTATCCGGTCGAACGTCTTTCACCAGATGGGTGGATTTGATCCTTACTTTTTCGCCCACCAGGAAGAGATCGATCTCTGCTGGCGAATCCATCATGCCGGGTATCGTGTCTTCGCCTGCCCCGAATCCGTGGTTTATCACGTGGGAGGGGGCACCCTGCCGCAGGGCAGTCCGCAGAAAATTTTCCTGAACTTCAGGAACAACCTCATCATGTTGTGGAAGAACCTTGGATACTGGGAAAGGGCCTGGAAGATCCCTTATCGAATGATGCTGGACCTGCTTTCCGCCGGCAAGAACCTCCTGATGGGAAAATGGCCCTATGTTACGTCCGTCATCCGGGCCCACTGGGCATTTGCCGGATGGATCCTGTTTCACCGGAAAGAAAGCCTTTTCCCCGTTCAACGCTCTGCTACACGGGAAGCGATATATCCCGGGAATGTAGTCTGGATGCATTTTTTCCGGGGCATGAACAGCTTCCGTGAAATTCTTGCAGCCAAAAAATAAATTATACCCGTCAACCCTTATTTTTGCAACGCAACTATTCAACCTTATGGCGCAAGAACAGCTTCATCAACCCGAAAGGACAGATTTCGGCAGGAATTGGGTTTCCTCTTCCCGTTTCCTTTTCCATGTCCAGCTTTTCACGTTCACTGCTTTTGTACTCGGTGGCTGTTACGGCCTGTATACCCTTCGCTACAAGGGCAAACCACAGGTGGAAGTACCGGAAAGTACACAGTACACCCCCAAATACAAATAAGGTTAAAAATTTTTTCGGATGAGCGGCTTTCCCTATTTTTGCCGTCCGAAAAAAGTTCTTCATTATCCGCCACCGGCGGAACATTTGCGGAAGTAGCTCAGCTGGTAGAGCATCACCTTGCCAAGGTGAGGGTCGCGGGTTCGAATCTCGTCTTCCGCTCTGTTAAAAAAGTCACCTATGGTGACTTTTTTTGTAGGTGTAAAGTGAAAAATGAAAGGTGAAAAGTGAACAGCCAATCTATTTGACCCTACTTTACACTTTCCATTTCGTACCTTTCACTTGCTTCCTGCCCGGGTGGTGGAATCGGTAGACACGCAGGACTTAAAATCCTGTTCGCCGAAAAAGCGAGTGCGGGTTCGACCCCCGCCCCGGGCACATTTAAAAGTGAGAAGTACGAAGTGAGAAGTACGAAGTGAGACGTGAGAGGTGAAATGCTTTACAGCTCTTCACTTTTCACTTCATACCTTTTAAACAAGGTTTGCTGCAAGGCCAGTGCCAGGATAACGACGGCAATTGCACCCACGGCATTCAGCCAAAGCCAGCCGATTTTTGTAAAGGCGAACATGCCAATGACCAGTACTTCCCCGAGTATGGCCGCCCAGAAAACCGCGTTGCCCCCTACTTTCTTCAGGTAAAAAGCCACCAGGAACACACCCAGCATCACCCCGTAAAACCATGAGCCCAATACGTTGACGGCTTCGATAAGACTGCCCATCCCCGTGGCAAACTGGGCCACGGCAATACAGAAAATGCCCCAACCGAGTGTATACCATTTGGAAATGCGATACTCCTGCTCGGCATTCAGGAAGAGGGGCGAAAACTTCTTGTGAAAATCGATCATCGTGGAAGATGCCAGGGAATTAAGTGCCGCGGCGATGCTGCCCCAGGCCGCAAGAAAAATCACCGCAATGAGCAAACCCACCAGGCCCGCCGGCAAGTGGTCCACCACAAAACGAAGAAAAATGTAATTGGTATCGCTGTCTTCAGACTTCGCCCCGGATTTCAGGATCATACTGCTCATCTGTTTCCGCATGGCCTGTTCTTCGCCATGGATTACCCGGAGACGGGAATACAATGAATCCTCATCCACGGAGGCAGGCGTGGATAGCGCCGGGGGGAGTTGAGCAACCACGGCGGATTTCCGGGCAAGCATTTCCGCATGCCTGGCTTCCAGTCGCTGAAGCGTATCCGCATAGGCACTCTGCCTGATCTTTTCAACTGGCACACGGTTGAAGAAAAGCGGGGAAGGATTAAACTGGTAAAAGGACAGCACGAGCGCACCTATCAGCAGGATGAAGAACTGCATCGGCACTTTTACCAGTCCATTCATGAGCAGCCCCATCCGGCTCTCTTTAATCGATTTCGCCGTAAGGTATCGCCCTACCTGGCTTTGATCCGTTCCGAAATAAGACAATGCGAGGAAAAAACCACCAATCAGGCCACTGAATATATTGTATCGGTCGGTCCAGTCGAATCCTTTCTCCGATATTCCCGTGGTGATGACGTTCATCTTGCCCAACTTGCCACTGATGTTCAGCGCTTCGCCGAAACCGATCCCTTCCGGGAGCATTTTCACTACCGTATAGCCCGCCACGAACATGCCTGCGAAGACAATCGCCAACTGAAGCTGTTGCGTATAGGCAACGGCACGCGCTCCGCCACTGACAGTGTATACAATCAGCAAGCCCCCCATCACCACGATGGTCCAGTAAATATTCCACCCCAGCAGGGAGGAAAGAATGATGGAAGGAGCGTACACGCTGATGCCGGTGGAAAGGCCCCTTGAAAGGAGGAACAAAAAAGAAATGTACAGCCTTGTTTTATGATCGAACCGCTTTTCCAGGAACTCGTACGCGGTGAACAGTCGCAGCTTGTGGAAAATGGGCACGAAACTGATGCTGAGTACGATCATGGCCAGCGGCAGCCCCAGGTAATACTGCACAAAGCGCATGCCGTCCGTATAGGCCTGCCCGGGCGCCGAGAGGAAAGTAATGGCGCTGGCCTGCGTACCCATGATGCTCAGCAGCACCATGAACCATGGCATCTCCCGGTTACTGAGAAAATAGCCCTCGAGATTCCTCGAAGTCCTGCTCCGGTAAATTCCATACGTAATGATTCCCCCAAGGGTGCACACCAGCACCAGCCAGTCGATTCCCCTCATGAAAAATAATTTGTGATCCAGGCGAAAAACACAATCTGTACCAACAGGAAAACCAGCAGGAAAACATACCATCCGGTCCATGTCCGGAACAGGGGCGGCTTTTCAGGTTGTTCCATACGATTCATTTTTTGTCGTTGCGATACAGGATATAGGCAACCAGGAGACCCGCCAGGATACCCAGGGCCAGTTTTTTAAAAATGAATCCCAGCGCGATCCCCAGCGCAAGGCCGATGACCAGGCCGAAGCCCGGGCTTCGGGAGGGCTTATTTTCCGTTGCCATTGATCTTTGCATTTGGGTTGGAAACTAGGTTGGCAAAAAGACGCCATGCACCCGGTACACCGGATGGAAGCTGACGAAAAAACGCGAGCCCGGTATAAATGAATCGCCCTTTTCCCAAACTGGCAACCAGCAGGCTTCCGGTCAGCTCATCCTTTTCTCCCGGGTCCCTCATCGCCAATACCTGGGTATACCCTTCCGCAGGCGTCTCCGCGAAATAAACGCCACGCTCCTGCACCCACCCTTCAAAATCCTTTTCACTGATGCGGTTCGGCCAGGTGAGCAGCGGGTGGGACGGTTCCAGGAATCGTACAGGGCTGTTTTCGTCGGTTATACGGTTCCGTGAGATATTGAAATTGGACGGGCCGATTCGCGCGCGCACGGGACCTATGAAACTATTGGTATTATACTGGACGATGAGGTTACCGCCCTCGCGGACATATGCCATCAGGTCTTCATAATGCGTATTCAGCCAATCATGCACATTGTATGCGCGCACACCGGTAATAATAGCGTCAAACTGCCTGAGGTTCGACAATTGCAGGTCGTTCTCCCCCAGGTAACTGACCTGGTACCCCATTTCTTCCAGGGATTCGGACACCTTATCACCGGCCCCGCGGATATAACCTACTTTTTTCCCGGATGTCTGCAGGTCCAGGTTGAGGATGGTTACCCCATCCGGGTAGAAATACCGGATAGAGGGGATGTGATCGTAGTTTACCTGTGCAAGGGCCAGGTAGTTTGCCTGGTTGAATTTCTGGTTGTTGTATTCAATGCTCGCAAAAAGCCTGTCCTTGTCCATCCCGTTCAGGCGTTTGCCGGATACAGGAAGGTTAATGGTTTTTGCCAGTCCCCGGCCGAGCCGGAAACCGGTGTCCGTGACGGATTGTACCTCCTGCCCGAACCGGTAGGTGATACGGGCGTCGGCCCGCGGGATATCGCTGTAAGCCGTTGCTGTCAGCTGAACCGGCTTCTCCTGGTTTTTCCCCCTGCGAAACAGGACAACACCGGGAGACGTGTTCACACTTACCGGTGGTACCACGTACACTGGCTGGAACCTTTCTCCTTTGACGGGATCGGTATACTTGTACCAGACAGGTTTTTCATAGGTAATAGGGACCCCTTCCACATCCACCGCAAAACGTACCGTATAGGAAGAAGTGTTTTCCGGCGGGCCAATCTGCTTCTGATCGGACACATTAAACGATCCGCGTTCCATCTCCTCCTGCAACCAGTAGGGCTGTGAGATCGCCTTGGTTTCCGGCACAAACAGGGTTTTCCGGAAACTGAATGGCTGGTTCGGTTTAAGTTCCCTGTCGAGCATGGTATCGGCATACTCATACCCGGCCTTCAGCAATCGAACACTGGTGGCTGAGCGATTTACCGCCTGTATGTTTATCCGGAGGGAATCTCCCTGGACGGCATAAGCCTGGGTCACGGAAGCTTCGAGATAGAGACCGGAGGCTGCTTCAATGATGGCAGCGAGCTCCTTCAATTTCTGTTCACGCCAGGGCGATGGTTTTAAGGTGGCCATGTCCTGGTATAGCCTGGTCAGCGCCTTCACCGAAGCGGAAGGATTCCGGAAGTCGTAGCTTCGGTTGATGTCCATGAGGCTCCGCGATATGCCTTGTGATCCCTCCAGTTTATCCCAACTGGTATTCACCCCATCGAGCAGGTCGTTCACCGGCGCATCGCCGGCCACGGGCACGAAATACTCGAGGCTGCTGCCTCTTGAAGAAGGCACGCCGAAACCCTGGCTTTTGTGCTGGCTCCGGCTTTCGGCAGCCAGCTCACCGAGGCTCTTGCCCAGGAGCGGCAGGTATCCACCAACATCCAGCTTGAACTGATTTTCGCTGGTGGTATTGGCACCGCCGAAATTGAATGTATTCCAGAGAATGCGCTTGGCCTGCCAGGGACCTACCCCATATCGGAAATGTTCCGGGAACCGCCCCGGGTCGGCAGCCGCGAGAAATGCCTCACGAGCCAGCACACCCGAAGCGGAATGATGGCCGTGGCCGGCCCTTGTATCTTCAGGGAAACGCGTGATGATCACATCGGGACGGAAATTGCGGATAACCCAGACCACATCGGACAGAATTTTTTCCTTGCCCCAAATCTCGAGTGCTTCCGTCGTGCTCTTTGAAAAGCCAAAGTCATATGCACGGGTGAAAAATTGTTCCGCCCCGTCGATGCGCCGGGCCGCCAGCAACTCCTGCGTGCGAATCAGGCCCAGTTCCACGCCCTGTTCATCACCAATGAGGTTTTGTCCGCCATCGCCACGAGTAATGGAGAGGTATCCCGTACGATACATTTTGTCCCTGGACAGGTAAGCAAGCAGGCGGGTATTCTCATCGTCCGGATGCGCGGCCACATACAGGACAGATCCAAGCACTTCCAGCTTTTTCAAGGCCAGGGCGATCTCACTGCTCGAAATGGCAGGACTTTGCTGGGCCATGGCGGGCAGCTGGACTGAAATAACACAGAGAAACAGCAGGATTCGTTTCATTAATGTTTGAGGTTCATGGTTCGTGGTTCATGGTTCATGGTAGCCGTTGGATGCTCATTATACGAAATCCACTGCGCGGCGCTTATAATTTTTGCCGTTCACGCAGCTATTGGGCGATAAAAACCCAAATCCCGTTCATTGTATAGAACATCAAAGGTGAAGCCCGGCGATTTCAACATCCAGGTTCAAGCCCTGGGTATTCATCCCATCACTGTCCAACCAGGAAAACGGCATTCGCGAGCAACAGTTTTCCGCTTTCCCAGAATCCGCGGAAGATCGGATCGTCCACAAAATACACCACGTGTCCGCGCCCGATATCCTGGACCCCCAGGATCAGACCGTCTTTGAGCTTTTCCTTTGTTTTCACGCCGGCAAAGCCGGTCACGTAACTGTCTTTCCGGATCACCCCAACATTCCATCCGCCGTCCCGGATAAACTCGTACAAATTAGCGTCCTGCTTGAGCGTGTAGAACTGAGATCCATAACCGAATGCCAGCGGGTGGGAAGGATCCAGGTCTACGCGGTACACAGCACCGGGTATGGAACTTTTCAGGTATTCCTTTTCCCGGTCTTCATATTTAAGCAATGGTTCTTCAGGCTCTTTATCGCCATCTTTCTTGCCCTCCTCTTTCTTGCGCTTCAATGACCATTCCAGGCCAGCGAGCTGGGCAACCGCATTTTCCATGGCAATCAGCCTGCCTCCCTGCTGTATCCAATTCCGTAAATCTTCAACGGTGTTTTTCTCTCCGAGGAAACGGTAGAATCCGTCGGGCATAACCATTACGTCAAATGATTTCCAATTGAGCTGCCCTAGGTCGTTCGGCTGGATAACAGAAACCGGGTACTTCAGCTGCTGTTCAAAATAATGCCAGATCTCCCCGGCCGCATTGGAACTGGTTTGTTCGCCGGCCAGAATGGCCACCCGTGGCTTGCGGATATACCGTACCCGGTCGCTACCGAGGTCAAAGCCTTTATCCACATACCCGGTCTGGATGGGCACTACGGATTCATGATATCCGGGCGTATTGGCAATGGCTTTCGAAATGAGTGAATACAGTTTATCGCCCTGGGCCTCATTGGCGGCGCGGGTCACAATCAGGCTGCCCTTTTCAAAAGTCCTTCCGTTCACTTCAAAAGGCTGTTCCGCATACCGGACTTTTACGCCTGCCTGCAGGAGCTGGCCCAGCAGGATCGCAGAACCAAAATCAGTCCATGGAATCAGGTATGCGTATGCGTTAGCAGGCACGGTGGTCACGGTTTGCCCTGCGCCGGGAGGTGGCAATTGTGAAACCAGGCCCGGCATGGTGAGTTTATCCTTCACCGCGTATGCTTCCATGCCCATGGCATAAGGAAGGGACCAGGCCGTAATGTCGTACGTGGCAGAATCACTCAGCTTATTGCGGGGCTCAAACAGCACTTTGACCATGGCGGACCGGGCCTGTTGCGCCGGTATGACAAGGTCATGCTGGTTGATGGTGAAAGTTTCTTCCTTTCCCGTACGGTAATTGAAGCCCTTGGCCTGGGTCTTTGAAGGGGCGAAGCCATACTCCAGGTTGTTCTGGCGCAGGTAGGCGCCCATGGTACCGCCGTCCTGCCCCATGGACGGCCTGTTCCGGATCACATAATATTTGTACTCCAGGCCTGTCCCGGAAGCCGCATCGGCGAAAAACTTACGGAACTCTTTGACCAACCGTGAAGCATTGACAGAAGATACCTCAATGGTGGAAAGTCCCGTCGTATAGTGGTGTGCGATGCGCGCGGCAAGGGTCAGGGTATCTCCATCCTCCAGCTCCACGGCCAGGGCACCCCGGATGCCTCCCTGTTCGAAAGTCATACCGATGGCGCCGTTATACGTCGGGTAGGTATCTCCGTAACTCGGGTAGAACAGGTCGAAGCGTTCCTTGGTGAAATACAACCAGCCCTGTTCATCAAAATATTTTGCATTGTTCTTTCCGATCATCTTCTGGAATTCGCGCTGCCAGGGCGTAATCACTTCATGGTACGGTTCCGCAGCGGGGGCAAAGTAGTAGGGTTCATTAAAACCCTGTTCATGGAAATCCACATGCACCTGGGGCATCCATTCATTGTAAACCTTCATCCGCTGCCGGGATTCCACCTGGGTCTGCCAGGCCCAGTCCCGGTTCAGGTCGAAATAGTAATGGTTGGTACGTCCGCCGGGCCAGGGTTCGCGGTGTTCCCGGCTTTGAGGGTTGGGATCGGGCACGAGCCCCGTAACGCCATTCTGCCAGTTTGCATACCGGTCTCTCCCATCCGGGTTCAGGCAGGGATCGATGATCACCACCGTATTTTTCAACCACCCCCCACCCTTGCCGTTCGGATCCAGGAGGGTATGCATGGTTTTCATCGCCGCCTCACTGGAAGCGGGTTCATTGCCATGCACGTTGTAGCTCAACCACACCAGTACGGGCATCGACTCATCGGGCTGCTGGCTGTCTCGTAAAAGACCTGCCAGCCGCAGGCTGTTTTTACGGATGGCATCGAGGTTGCGGATATTCTCTTCCGTGGAAATAAAAGCCAGCATCAACGGGCGGCCCTCATAGGTCTGACCGTAGACCTGGGTCTTTAGTCGCCCCGGAGAGGCCTGTGCCAATGCCTGCACATATTGCACAATCTTATAATGGGGGGTATACTTTGAACCCAATCGATAGCCCAGGAACTCGTCCGGCGTTTGGAGCTGGGCGGATATCCACAGGGGCAGGAACAGTAAAACAGACAGGGTTGGGAAAATGCGCCATCGCATCATATGACGGGTATTGATGAAGGCGTGAAAATAAAGAAACTGCCTGATTTGCACCCACGGTGGTTTTCGGGCTGGTGCTTTCCCTTACATTTATTCCATGAAATATCCGGTTTGCATGAGGCTTGGCCGCCGATTACTTGGTTTGGCGGCCATTGTATGGACGGTTGGGATCAATGCCCAGACGGCGAATCCATACCACCACGCGTATCAATACTCCATCCAGAAAAAGGCTGGCGGTCGCCACGGGGCGGTTGTATCAGCCCATCCGCTGGCCAGCCTGGTGGGCCTGGACATCCTTCAAAAAGGCGGGAATGCGGTGGATGCGGCGATTGCCATGCAACTGGCCCTGGCGGTGGTGTACCCCGGCGCCGGTAATATCGGTGGTGGCGGGTTCATGGTGGCCTCGATGACCGATGGCAGGACCATCGCCCTTGATTACCGGGAAAAAGCGCCGGCGGCAGCACATCGGGATATGTACCTCGATAAGGATGGCAATGCACAGATGCAGAAAAGCCAGGCCGGGCACCTGGCATCCGGCGTCCCCGGTACCATCGCGGGACTTTTTCAATCGCACGCATTTGCCAGGCTACCCTTTGCTACGTTGATCCAGCCGGCAATAGACCTGGCGAGGGGCGGATTTGTTATTACCGAATCGGAAGCCCGGAGCCTCAACCATACCCGGGAGTCCTTTATTAAAAACAACACGAGGCCGAACGCATTTGTAAGGAACAGTCCATGGAAGGCTGGGGACACCCTCGTGCAGCCGGAGCTGGCGGCCACCCTTACACGCGTGCGGGACCAGGGCATGAAAGGTTTTTATGAAGGGGAAACAGCCAGGCTGATCGTGGAAGAAATGCAGCGCGGTGGCGGCCTGGTTACTTACGATGACCTGAAAGCCTACCAGGCGAAAGAGCGAACACCGGTGCAATTCCCATACAAAGACTTTTCGATTCTCACCATGCCGCTACCCAGCAGCGGCGGGATCATCATCCACCAGGCGCTAAAAATGATAGAACCCAGGACTATCGGGCGGATGGGCTTCCACAGCCCGGCAGCCGTACAACTGGTGACGGAGGTGGAACGCAGGGCATATGCGGACCGAGCCAGTTTTATGGGCGATCCGGATTTCGTGAAAGTACCCGTCAACACCCTGGTCAGTACCGCCTACCTGCAGGATCGCATGAAAGATTTCGTGCCCGGCCTGGCGGGCAAGAGTTCGGTTATCCTTGCCGGTAAGGTCAATCCCGAAAGCGATGAAACCACGCACCTGTCGGTAGCCGACCAGTGGGGTAATGCCGTGTCCGTAACCACCACGCTCAATGGCGGGTATGGATCGAGAACCGTGGTTGGCGGGGCCGGTTTCCTGCTGAACAATGAAATGGATGATTTCAGCGTCAAGCCCGGTGTCCCAAATATGTACGGGGCCGTAGGCGCGGAGGCCAATGCCATCGCCCCCGGTAAAAGGATGCTGAGTTCCATGACCCCTACCATTGTATTGCGCAACGGCAAGCCCTTCCTGGTGCTGGGCACACCCGGCGGCACTACCATTCCTACGTCGGTCCTGCAAACCATCCTGAATATCCTCGACTTCAACCTCAGCACCGAAGACGCGGTAAACAAACCCAAATTCCACCACCAGTGGCAGCCCGATGTGTTGTTCGTGGAAAAGGACTTCCCCGCAGAAACATTGTCCGCGCTTGAAAAAATGGGGTATACCGTAAACCGGCGCGAACAGATAGGCAGGACAGAAGTGATCCGTATCGACAGGAAAGGAAAACGCAAGATCAAGCTGGAGGCAGTGGGCGATAAACGGGGCGATGATGATGCCAGGGCGTATTGAGCAGTCGTGAGTCATGAGTCTTGAGTCTTGAGTCAATTGTTGTTAGTTCATGGCTGGATGTATTAACATTCTCGATATCAATCAAACAGGCATCCCAGTATCAAGACAAAAAATCAGTTAACCCAGGCATATCATGATGGAGAAAATTTTCCTTGAATCCGTACAGAAACGAATGCGTGCTTACAAAAAGTTGGGTGAGGATGCCATGGCGCAGCTTTCCGACGGGGAACTGTATTATCGCCCCAACGAATACTCAAACAGTGTAGCGCAGGTGGTGCAACACCTGTCCGGCAACATGCGAAGCCGGTGGACCCATTTCCTGACTGAAGACGGAGAAAAGCCCTGGCGTAACCGGGATTCCGAATTTGAAGAGCACGAGGGTAACCGGGACAGCCTGCTCCAACAATGGGAGTCCGGCTGGCAAGTCTTCCTGGACACCCTGGATAACCTGAAGGAAGAAGACCTGGTTAAAATTATCCATATCCGGACCGAACCCATGGCGGTTGCGGACGCCATCCTTCGCCAGCTCACCCATTACCCATACCATATCGGGCAAATTATTTACCTCGCAAAAGTCATCCGGGGGGAATCATGGGAAAGCCTTTCCATCGCCAAAGGCAAGTCTGAAGAATATAACCGGAAAATGAAGGAAGGGTGAGATTTGTGCACGGATGACGGGGGACGGTTGGTGGTAAATTTCGCTTTTAGCCCATTTCGCCGAACAAATCCTATCTTTCATCGAATAACCGTATATGCCACATTGCAGCGTCGGACCTTTCTTAGTAATCTTACGTTCAAATTAACACCCGGCATGAAAAAACACTATATCTTTTTACTGCTCCTCTGCTTCGCAACATGGCAGGCAAACGCCCAGGTAAGGTTGGGCTATAAAGCAGGCGTAAACTATTCCTCCGCCAAGGCCACCACGTATTATGGGGAAAACGTCCCTGTCAGTGGCGGAACCGGCTTTCATGTAGGCGCCCAGCTAAGAGTTCCTTTTGAAGAAAATATTACGTTCCTTCCGCAAATGCAGTATGCGTATAAGAATTTTACACTCGAATATAATAGCGGGGACACCAGCAGTGTACACATGAAATATCACTACCTGGAGATTCCGCTTTTACTTGAGTATAATTCCCATGTGGACGGTCGCGGTTTTTTTGTCCAGTTCGGGCCTTCCTTTTCCGTGGCCCTGGCCGGCAGCGAGGAAATCACTGAAAAGGCCAACAGCGTCACCAGCCAGCCGATCAAGTTCGGATTTAACGCCTATGGCCGCTTTGAAGCCAACCTCGTGGCAAACCTGGGCTACCAGTTTTCTCCCACCATGCAGTGCACAATCGGGTATGCCCACGGGTTGGGTTCTATTGTGGACGATGATTTCGGCCCCTCTATTAAGCCGCGGATGATTACGGCGAGCCTGTATTATTGGATGCCCCAGCGGAAAAAATAGAAGACTTCCGGGGAATTGCTTAGGAAGCGTTAATCCTTGACGCTGAATTGGAGCAACGACGGGGATTGCCTAATTTTACCCATCAAACAGGCGTTCCTGAAACGATTCCTCAAAATATCCGGTATCTTCTTCCTGGTTCTTTTGATACTGCTGGTAACCACCGCCGTATTGATCCGGACGGAATGGGCGCAGAACCTGCTGGTACACGAGGCTACCAAGAGGCTTTCCAAGTCGCTAAAGACTGAAATCCAGGTAGAAAGGGTACGATTCTCCCTGTTCAACCGTGTACTCATGGAAGGGACCCTGGTGAGGGACCAAAACAGGGATACCCTCCTCTACGCGGGTACACTGAAACTGTCGATCACCGACTGGTTCTTCATGAAGAACGAGGCAGAATTACACTACCTCGGCCTGGAAAACGCTACCATCCGCATGCATCGGAGCGATTCTACCTGGAACTACCAATTCCTGGCCGACTACTTTTCCACACCAGGCAAACCCAAAGACACCACGGCCAGGCAAATGAACTTCATGCTCAAACGGGTGGAATTGGAGAATGTCCGTTTTTCCATGGAAGACGGATGGGTGGGTCAGGACATGGTTACCAGCCTCGGTTACCTGGATCTGAATGCCGAAGAGATTAACCTTGAAAAGAAAAAAATATTCATCAGCAGCATAGAACTCCGCGAACCGAGTTTCATGCTTCGCAATTACGACGGCAATCGGCCCTCCGGCAGAACCCGGAAAGCGGCCCCTGCCGTCCAGGAACTGGCTGATGGAAGCCTTCAATGGAATCCTGCCGACTGGGACATGCTTGTTCGCAAGTACCTTGCGAACAAGCAAGTCCCAGTCGGCCGGATTCCATTGAAGGCGTCCATCAGCCAGTTCCTGGACGGCAGGGGCCGCTTTCCGGGTTCTGCCGGAGGGCCGAT
>JALOMP010000220.1 GCA_025455365.1 Chitinophagaceae bacterium
TCAGCCATAACAGGGTCGGCGACCATCACCTGAAACTCCTGTCCAATTTCTTTGCCCAGACCGAGGCGCTCATGAACGGGAAAAGTCGCGAAGCAGTGGATGCGGAACTGGCAAAGCTGGCACCTTCGGAGAGGGAGGCCATCGCGCCGTTTAAGGTATTTGAAGGTAACCGGCCAACCAACTCGATACTGGTCAAACAAATCACACCCTACGAACTGGGCAGGCTGATCGCCGCATATGAACATAAAATATTCGTCCAGGGCGTCATCTGGAATATCTACAGTTTCGATCAGTGGGGCGTGGAACTGGGCAAGCAGCTGGCCAACAAGATCCTACCGGAACTGGAACACCTGGATGACGTGCAAAGCCACGATTCGTCTACGAATGGACTCATCAACGCATTTAAAAAAATGCGACATGAGTAGGCATCCCCTGCTCACCTGATTTTTAACGCTAATGTCCTGGTATGAGATGGATAAGCCGCTTCTTGCTTACGTTTTGCCTGTTGCCTCTTTACAACCTAATGCAGGCACAATTCGTGAAGCCAACCACGGATACGCTGGGAAAGGATTTCCTGGTTCGGAGCAACCTGGAAGGTCAAAAAGTTCTTGGAAAAAATGAGTTAGGAACCCTTTATGTATTGGCCCAGGACGGAATGATATGCCTGGCAGCGGAAAAGGCGGAAAAGGCCATCATTCCCAACGCATTTTCCGGAGCAAGAAATATTGATCCACAACCGGTCCCATTTTATTTTAATCGACCCCTGAAGCCAATAGCACCGCGACCCGTTGTTAGAAAACCTGTAATCAAGGCTGCACCCAGGGGTAAAATTTCAGGAAAGCCGCTGACGGACGCAGAACTGGCTGAGATGATAAAAATGAACAAGGAAAAAAAAGCGCCTGCGTTGAGCCAGCCCATGCCCATCAAACCCGCTAAATAAAGTAAAGACACTTTATTCCCGAACAATCTTCTCCGTATGACGCCCTGAACCGTTGACGATTTCCAACAGGTACACGCCTGTTGATATCGACAGTTGAGAAAGGTCAATAGATACTAACTGATCACGCCTGGTATTCAGGGAACGTTGAAGCAGGATACGGCCTGACAAATCCACTAGCCGGACGCTGCCTGGGCCTTCGCCCGGATCGCCCATAAACTGAATTCGGATTTCATGGTGAACCCTGTTTGACATCAGCTTGTAACCATGGTGGTCCACGGAATTGATATCCACCCGCACAATGGAGGAATACGCATATCCGCCATCAATATCTACCTGGCGCAGGCGGTAAAACCAGGTGCCGGCTCCGGGGGCAGGGTCTGTAAATCTATACACCTTCCCGTTCCCACTTCCATTTGCCGGTACCTGCCCGATGGACGTGAAACGGGCCCCGTCTGCGGATCTTTCCAGGGAGAAATGGCTGCTGCCGGATTCGGTGCCGGTTTCCCACGCTATCTGAACGTCCTTACCGGACGCAGTCACCGTGAAGTATCTATACGTCACGGGCAATACCACTGCGGCGGAGATCCAGACAGGAAAATCTTCCGCCTGGCCATAAGTGGGATTATAACAGGCGTTTGAGATCGCAAATCCGGCCCCATAGCGGGTAGAGACTTCCTCAACCACGCGCATGCGAAGCATCGTATTGACGGGAACCCAGGCCGGCACGGTAAAGTTTCCATTGACGGACAAGGTATAAGCCGCGGGCGGCCCGATATCATTTTGGAAGAAAACCTGCTCCGTGGCATTGTCGAACAGGCCGTTGTTGTCATAATCGATCCAGGCCCTGACCTGTTCGTAGTTAATGGCAAGCGGGGTCATCTCCAGGTTATACGTATTAGAAGGAACCAGTTGGATCAGGTTGAGGCAGCTGCTGGCAGGAACATACCCATTGTCTCCCTGGGTGGTAGCGGAGTTATAATTTCTCCCGGCAACGGTGACGTTCATCATGCCGGCGATCGTGTTGGTGGTACCGGTGAGGCTTGAATTTGGTGTACAGGATGCGGCCGACGGACCGGAAAAAGGCAGGACGGGATAAGTGGATGATCGACCCCAGGATGTATGCAGTCCGCGCCTGAAAACGCTGGAGGCGGCCGCTAGCATCCTTGCCTTTTGATCGGCCGTAAAAAGGTTGGAGCAATTCGTGTAATTCATGTAATTGCTCTCCGTATTGATCGAATAAGGCGTGCCCGTACAGGGGTTGTTTCCCGCGCGGCACACGAAACCGACTGGCTGGGTGATGGGATCCGTATCGCAAACCTCATCGCCGTCTGTATTGCAATCCGTATTGGCCGGGCAGGTGGCGCCGCTCGCCCCCTGGAAAGGATGATACAGGCTAAATGCATGGCCGATTTCATGGGGAAGTGTCTTGCGATTGGGCTGCATCTGGGTGGCCAGCATGATGGTACCATCCAGGCTTTGGGGTGCACCGGGGAAATAGGCGAAACCACCGATAAAACTGCCCGAAGTGCCGTCGCTCCCGTCGATCCTGTTCACCACCCAGATATTGTAGTACCTGTATGGATCCCATCGGACGAGGTTCTTCACGTCAATCTCGTCCACCCCGGTGGTATTGTTGGCGTTTACCCCCTGGGCGGTATAGTTCGCCAGACCTGACCCGTTTATGCGGTTGATCCCGCTGGTGGGATTGCAAGCCGGATCACGGGTGGCCAGCACGAAATTGATCTGAATCTCGCCCACACCTTGCGTTCCGGGCCAGGTTCCATCATATACCTGGTTGAGATAACTGATGGCATTTTGTATCTGAACATCGGAAGGATTGTAGGTGGTGCCTACGGCGCCGCCCGTGTGAATCACATGAACCACCACCGGTATGGTAAAGAGTGCGGCCTGGGGGGCATTGAGGAGTTCGTTTCGGTGGTCCCGGGTATAGTTTCGTATCCAGGCCTGTTGCTCATCGATGCCCGCTTTATACGCGGGGTCGGACAACATGCGCTTCTGGTGGAGAATATCAAACCCACAACGCTGGGAAAAGGCGGTTAGTGCCGAAAACAAGCACATGATCAGAAGCCCGTAAACTGCCTTCATATTGATATTGGAAATAACCCATACTAATACGTTTTTTCAGGGGCTTTAGTATCCTGGCAAAAAAATACCCAGACCTGATGGTCTGGGCTGGTTATGAAGCAATTAGCATTGGTTACCACTTATCTACTTCTTCGGAAGCCGTATCATTTTGATCACTTACCACGGGTGCCGGCTTCTCCACCTTCACTTCTTCAACCGGGGGAGCCGCAGGACTGCTTTCCATCTCGGGCTCATAGCCTTCCCCTTCCCCTTCATTGTCATGATTAAAAGCATCGAAATCGAAATCAGGCATCAGTTCGGTTTTCACATGATCCACGGCTTCCGTCAACGCTTTCAGGAATTTATTGAAGTCTTCCTTATACAGGAAAATCTTATGCCTGTCGTATCCGTCATCGTTGAAACGCTTGCGGCTTTCGGTAATGGTCAGGTAGTAATCGTTACCACGGGTCGTGCGCACATCGAAAAAATAAGTCCTTCTTTTCCCGGCACGGATTCGCTTGCTGTACACGCTGTCCATTCGCTTGTCGTTGTTGTCGTACCCCACAGTTGTTGTTTTGGTTAGTATTGGTTTTCAAAAACTAAGACGGACAAAGATAAAATTGTTTTTGAATTGTCAAAATTTGGTTAAATCTTTTTGAAAATAGTCTCAGGGCCTTGATTTTCCTGCATTTCATCGCGCTCATCGTCCCGTTCGAGGTCCTGCTGTTTTCGAAACAGTTCTGCATAATACCCGTTGTTTTCCATGAGCGATTGATGGGTTCCCCGTTCGATGACGGCGCCATCTTCCAGCACGATCACCTGGTCGAATTCAAATAAAGAAAAAATGCGATGGGTTATGATCACGGCGGTCTTCTCCTTCAGGGCGTCATTCAGACCGGAGAGAATGCGCTTTTCCGTTCTTGCATCCACCGCACTGAGACAGTCGTCAAACAACAGCAGATCCGCCTCCTTACAGAGGGCCCGCGCGATGGAAAGGCGCTGTTTCTGGCCGCCACTGAGGTTTACGCCCCTTTCGCCGATCATCGTATCATAGCCGTGGGCGAAGCCCAGGATCTCCTGGTCCACGGCCGCCGCCCTTGCAGCCCCCAGCACTTCCTCCTCACTGGCCCCATCGTTGCCGAACCGGATATTGTTCCGAACGGTATCGCTGAACAGGAAAACATCCTGGGGTACGTAACTGATCCGGCGGCGCAGGGAATCAAGGGTATAAGAACTTAACGGCCGGCCATTGACCGAAATAGTACCGGATGAGGGGTCATACATCCGCATCAGCAATTGGGCGATGGTGGACTTGCCGCTACCCGTGGCTCCGATGATGGCAATTTTCTGCCCTTCCAGGATGTCAAGGGAGAAGCCCTGGAGGGCCCGGATACCGGTGTGCGGATAGGTGAAACTGACATCGGCGAAACTGAGCGTCCGGATTGGGCCAATCGCAGTTGCGCCAGGGCTGTCTGAAATGGACGGCTGGGTATGCAGGAACTCGTTAAGCCTTTTTTGGGATGCTGATGCGCGCTGGATCGTACTGGCTACCCAGCCGATGGCGCTTACCGGGAAAGACAGCATATTGATGTACACGACGAACTCCGCGATCGTACCCGATGAAATTTTATGGTCCATCTGGTAAATGCCGCCCACAAAGATGGTGAGCAAGGTGCTGAGCCCAATCAACAGGCCGATGGCGGGAAAATACACCGCTTCCACTTTGGCGAGGTTGACGGCACTGTCCCGGTAATTTTCTGCGTTACGTGCAAAGAACCCTATCATGGATTTTTCCTGGACGAATGACTTGATGACGCGGATGCCGGAATAAGACTCCTGCGCATTGGTGGTAAGGTCGCTCAACTGGGCCTGGATTTGTTCGCTCTTTCTATTGATGATATTATTGACATAATAGATGGCGATGGCCAGGATGGGGAGCGGCGACAACACATAAAACGTAAGCGCCACATCCTTTCGAAACATGTAAAAGAGGCTGAAGCTGATGAGGGCTGTCAGGTTGATGAGATACATGATGGCCGGACCGGTGTACATCCGGACCCTGCTCACGTCTTCAGCCATCCGGCTCATCAGGTCGCCCGTACTGTGCGTCTTGAAAAACTGGGTATCCAGCAACTGGTAATGCTTGTAGACATCGTTTTTCTGATCGAACTCAATATGCCGGCTCATCACGATGATCGTCTGGCGCATCAGGAACATGAAGAAACCCCTCAGCAGGGCGGCGGCGAGCAGGAGCATCCCGCAGAAAAGGATAAGCCATCCGAAATCGATGTTGGCTGCTTCGAAACGGCTGATGAAAACATTTACGAGCGGATCATAGAATGCCCTGCGGGCCGCCGTAGTTTCAACCGGTCCAACGCCCCTTACCTCCACTTCCACCTTGTCAACGACGTACCCGGT
>JALOMP010000221.1 GCA_025455365.1 Chitinophagaceae bacterium
GAAAGCTTTTCTGCTGCTGGTTTCAACTTCGTATAAATCATCTGCAGGTTTGATACCATATTGAGTTGCAAGGCTGAAGCCTGTTTTCAGACCAAAGCGGGCACCTGTCTGGGCTATCAATGATCCATAAAAAAGGAATGTCATAAACAATAAAGAACATGTAGACTTTTTCATAATCATCTTTTTAGTAAGTGAAACAATTGACCTGAATTTCATGCCAGTGAAAATTTATCCGAATTTCTTTATAATAAACCTCCGGTAGGCTTTACCGAATCGTACTGCACTTTGCGTTTGAGCGCTTCGGCTGAATACAGGCTACCCAGCCCGTTCTGGCGCAGGAAGCGATCAAGCTGCACATCTTTAAGTTCCAGGAACTGTGCCTTGCTGATGCCTTTGAGATTGGCCAGGTATATGCGGCTGGTATCAGGCTTCGCGGTATCCGGCCGTGCACTATAGTTGTCCACAATCGCATAGACCACCTGGGGTTTCGAAGGAGATACCGCCAAACCGATCCGACCGATGCCTTCGCCCTGCGGGAATCCGCTGCCGGCCTTGCTCACCGGGGCCCAGGTATTCCCGCCATCCTTACTGAAATGTATACCCGAAGACTTGCCGCCTTCCTCAAAATTCCAGGCACGGCGGGTGCGTTGCCAGGTGGCGGCATAGAGTTCATTCGGGTTTTTCGGGTTGATCTCCATTTCCACGGCACCGGTATTTTCGTCAATATACAGGGTCTGTTTCCAGGTGGTTCCCCCGTCGGTGGTCTTATACACCCCGCGGTTTTTATTGGGCGAATATAATGCGCCGAGCACGGCAACCCAGGCCGTATTCGGGTCGGTTGGATGCAGCTGGATCTTACCGATATGGTGCGATTCAGGCAGGCCAAGGTATTGCCAACTCTTGCCGTTGTCCCTGCTTTTAAACACGCCCGTGCCCGCATAGGAAGACCTGCTACTGTTGACTTCACCCGTACCGATCCAGATTTCCCGGGTTGACCAGTTAACCGCGATATCGCCAATGCCTATAACGGCTTCGTTGTCGAAAATGGGGACCAGGCTCTGACCGTTATTCGTGCTATGCCACAGGCCCCCGGTGGCATAGGCTACGTAGATTTCAGCGGGGTTGGCGGGGTTCACTTCCAGGTCAACCACCCTGCCGCTCATGATGCTGGGGCCGATATTCCGGAAACCGACATCTTTTAACAAAGATTTTTCGGCCAGTTCCCCCCGTTTCTTCAGGCTGTTAAGCCTGTCTGAACCCGCTGTGGGCTTGGGTTGCGCGTAAAACCGGGAAGGCAGGAGCAGGATGGCTGCCAGGAGCATGCCATACCGGAACGGGGTAAATAGCGTTAATTTTACAGGCATAGTTTTTTTGATTGGCGGCCTAAAATAGGCCCTAAACCACAAATACGAATCCATGGGAAACAAAATATTATACACCTTTTTGTTCCTGCTGCCATTTATGGCGGGGGCCCAACCCTGGCAGTCCTTTGAGATTACGGTAAATGGAGACACCATCAACAGGGTGGATCAGGGGAAACTGAAGCAGGGACCGTGGGTAATCCGGGTGGAATCCCTGCGCGGGGAGCCGGGTTTTGAGGAGGAAGGATATTTTTCTGACGACAAAAAGGAAGGGGCCTGGCGCAAATACAACCTGCAGGGAGACCTGATCGCGGTTGAAAATTTCCGCTGGGGCAATCGCGACGGTAAGCAGCAGTATTTCACCATGATGGGCGAATTATTGCGGGAGGAATCCTGGAAGTCCGTCAACCCCGAGAATCCATACGATACGATCGATGTCCCGGACCTGAATAATCCCATGGTCACCGTGAGCAAAGTAATCAAACATGAAACATCGGAACTCAGGCACGGTACCTGGAAGTTTTACGACCCCACGTCGGGCATGATCATCAAAACCGAAAACTATCTTTTCGGCCAGAAAGACAAGGGTCTAGGCAGCAGTACCGGCAGTACCGATGACCTTAGCGCAGAACAGGCCAAGCCCACACCCAAGCCCAAAGCCGTGGAAGACTGGGAGAAAAAGAATTCCGGCAAAAAGAAGATCGTGGTGAGGGATGGAAGGACGGGAGGATGAAATAGAAGTGGGATCTACGAAGTTGGAAGTTGGATGTATAACTACTTCTAACTTCCAACTTCGTAAATCTTACTTAAAAAAAGTTGCCCTGGGGCAACTTTTCAAATATCTGGTTTGGCCGTAGAGTTTACCTGTAGCCAATCATTCCCTGTGTTGCTTTGCAGCCCCCTTTTGCGGACGCCTTGGAGGCGCTGCAGGAAGTCATCAAGGCTGCGGTCGAAATCATCAGTACAAGGATTAACATTACTCGTTTCATAATTGTGGTATTTAGTGTAAATAAAGGCGCACTTGAAAACGGTTATCTAGGACCGTTGGAAGGGCCTGTTCATGGGAGTCGGACCACAAGTAATTTGATAGGTATCGGAGGAATGTCCTTGAGAAGGTGATACAAAGTAAAATAATACTCCCTGCATTTGCAAGCGTGGACGGAAAAAAACTGCCTCTCAAACACAATAAAATCAAAAGAATCTGAAACGCAGCCACTTATAGAGCCAGTTTTTGCACCGCGAGGGTGTTTCATCCCAGGCTATGGGGAAAAACTTCGGCCATCTTAACCGGAATATCCGAAGTTTGCAGTTGAATAAAACAACCGCAATGAACCTCCAGCTTTCCCGCCCCCTCGCCGTTTTGGACCTTGAAACCACGGGTGTGAACCTGTCCTCAGACAGGATCGTAGAGCTGGCTATCCTGAAAATCATGCCGGATGGAAACATCGTTCGCAAGCGCCGGCTGATAAATCCGCAGATGAAAATTCCCGTAGAATCCTCTGAGATCCATGGTATCACCGATGAAATGGTTAAAGATGCGCCCACATTCAAGGAGATTTCCAATGAAACCAGGCAGTTCCTGGAGCAATGTGACCTGGCGGGATATAATTCAAACAGGTTCGACTGGCCGCTGCTGATGGAGGAATTCCTGCGTGCCGGCCTGGATTTTGACATTTCCGACCGTAAAATGATCGACGTACAAAAAATCTTTCATGTCCTGGAACCCCGCACGCTTTCCGCTGCGTATAAGTTTTATTGCAACAAGACATTGGATGGAGCCCACAGCGCAGAGGTTGATGCCCAGGCAACCTGGGAAGTGCTGGACGCCCAGCTCGACCGGTATCCGCAACTGGGTAAAACCCTTGATTCTGTGATCAATTGTATCGGCGACGAAAAAATGGTTGATTTTGCCCGGAGGTTTATCTTGCAAAATGGCGTGGAAGTGTTTAACTTTGGAAAACACAAGGGCAGGCCCGTAACAGATGTCCTCAAAGCCGAACCCCAGTATTATGACTGGATGATGAAGGGCGATTTTCCTATGCATACCAAGCAAAAGCTTACCGAGATTTTTAATCGGACCCTCTTAAAGAAAGCCTAGCCAAGTCCTACAAATACCTGTTTTACGTACCTGCAAGGATTGGGTAAACCCGTCTTTGTAATTGTTAAAACCTAAATCTTTAAGGAATTGGAAAAGCTTGTAGTAATCCCAACGTATAACGAAAGGGAAAACATCAACAGTATCGTTGACGTCGTATTTGGCCTGCGCCAGGGGTATCATATCCTTGTGGTGGACGACAGTTCACCGGACGGCACAGGTAACATGGTGAGGGCGTTGCAGAAAAAATATCCCGGCCAGATTTTCCTCGAAGAGCGAAAAGGGAAGCTGGGCCTGGGTACCGCCTACATTCATGGATTTAAATGGGCGATTGCCAACGGCTATCGTTATATTTTCGAAATGGATGCCGACTTCTCCCACAACCCGCACGACCTGGAAAGACTGTACCATGCCTGCAAATACGAAGGCGCTGATCTTGCCGTCGGTTCACGCTATGTGAAAGGAGGCAAGGTGGATAACTGGCCCTGGAACCGGAACATGCTTTCCAAAGGCGGCGCCTTGTATACGAGACTGGTCACCTGGATGCCCGTAAAGGACCCCACCGCAGGTTTCATGTGCTATAGTCGCGAGGTGCTTTCCACCATCAACCTGGACGAAGTGACCTTCGTAGGCTATGCGTTCCAGATTGAAATGAAATTCGCGGCCTGGAAGCTTGGGTTCCGGATTAAGGAAGTGCCCATCACGTTCATCGACCGTAAACTGGGTGTTTCAAAAATGCATAAGGGTATTATCAAGGAAGGAATCCTTGGTGTGGTGTCCATCCAATGGCAGAGCATGTTCAAGAACTACCGGCAGCGGCTTACCAAAAGACTGGAGCCCATCCTGTCGGTTGTATCCGAAACACCGGCGAATGTTTGACCGGCCGCGGTGTGCCCCAACACATGAAAAAAGCTTTCCTCCAATTACACGCGGCGATATTCCTGGCTGGATTTACCGGTATCCTGGGAAGGCTTATAACACTGAATGAGGGGTTGCTGGTTTGGTACCGGATGCTTTTCAGCGCCCTGGGATTGTTTGTCCTGCTGAAGGTGTCCGGCAAGGAAATCCGGTTCCCGGAGAAGGGGAAACTGGCGCTGTTGGGCGTCGGGGGCATTGTCGCGCTGCATTGGACATTCTTTTACGGGAGTATCAAATATGCCAATGTATCCATCGCCCTTGTTTGTTTTTCGGCCGTAGGTTTTTTTACCGCTTTGATAGACCCGCTCCTCACAAAGCGCCGTGTGCAGCCGGTGGAACTCTTCCTCGGCTTGATGGTCATGCTCGGTATTTATCTCATCTTTCATTTCGATGAGCAATACCAGGCAGGTATCGTGTGGGGAGTGATATCCTCATTATTGGCCGCCCTTTTTACCATACTCAACAAGAAACTCATCCAGCAGCATGGGACCGATACGGTTACCCTCTTTGAGATGGGCGGTGGCTGGCTGGTGCTTACGCTGTTATTGCCAATATACCTATATCGCTTCCCCACAGACCACATTGTTCCCAGCTGGTCTGATTTTTTCTGGCTGCTGTTCCTGAGCCTGCTCTGCACCGTGCTGGCCTTCCGGCTGTCACTCGATGCACTCCGGAAAATTTCTCCATTTACGGTGAACCTAAGCTATAACCTGGAACCCGTTTATGGCATCATCCTCGCCTTCATTGTCTACCAGGAAAACAAATACCTGGGCTGGGGGTTTTATACCGGTTTTGCAATTATCCTGGGAACTGTGCTGTTGCAGAGTTGGAGGGTTTGGCGGAAACATGCATGATCTCAGCGCCATTCAGATTCTGATCACCCGTGAGCGATTATAAGCGTGTGCTTCGGATGATGATTCAGGCAACAGATAACCACAGTACATCGATCCGGTTGCTGAGGATCCGGGCTTTCAGTTTCACCGCTTAGTGGAAGTTGTCGACGCAGCGTTACACGAATATATTTGTTCGTTTCCAGGCTGGCAGGTGCGCG
>JALOMP010000222.1 GCA_025455365.1 Chitinophagaceae bacterium
AAGGGCGAAGCATTCATAAACAGCATCGATTATGCAAAGCTGTCGAGCCTCAAAGACTGGCGTGAGGGGCAGGAGCAGTTTGTGCAGAATCATTTTGCCCTTTCTCCACAGGGCATAAAAGTTGACGGATTCAAAGCAACAAATTTTGAAAAGGACTCGCTACCGCTTGAGCAGGTTTTCACATTCAGCCTGCCGGCCAGTGTCAGCGGGGAATACCAGTACTTCAGCCTTAACCTGTTCAGCGGGCTGGACAAAAATGAATTCCTGTCTGAGGAACGTAAATCGGATGTTTTCTTTGGCGTGAACCAGCTTTATACCATCAATGGGTTATTTACTATACCGGAAGGTTTCAGTTTCGAGGAACTGCCGAAAAATACCCGCATGATTATGCCGGATACCAGCATTGTTTTCAGCCGCCTCATGCAGGTTGCTGATAACAAACTGCAGTTCAGGATCAGTCTTGAATATAACCGACCCATATTTACGATCGATGAGTATGCTGAGTTCAGGGAGTTCTACCGGAAAATGTACCAAATGCTCAATGAACAGATCGTGATCAAAAAAGTAAGGCCATGATTTTACGCCACCTTTTGCCGGCCTATTTTCCATCGATATCAGAAAGATGGTTTATCACATTATTGTGTATGCTGCAAGGTGCAGCCTTCGCTCAAACGGCAACGTATGATACCGCGTCGATTCCGGAGACCATGAAAAAAGATGCCCGGTCTGTTATCCGGCTGGACAAAACTGAAATTGATATCCGCGATAACGACAAGGTTGTTTTCCGGGAACACCAGGCGATAACTTACTGGTCTGACCGAGACTTTAGCCAGCGATATGTGGTGGAGTACACGGATCAGTTTACTGACCTTGACCAGATGGATATCCGCATGTACGATGCCCAGGGAAAGTTGCAATCAAGATATTCGAAAAAGGATATGATGAGCCAGGCGACGGGTGATGACCTCGTGGAGAATTATAAGGTGTACTACCTGCAGCTTACACCCCTGTCTTTCCCTGTTACCGTGGAAACGGAGTCGGTGCTCAGGAAAAAAGGGTTTTACCAGATACCTCCGTTTATGATCTGCAGACCCGAACAGTCCGTCATGCAATCCGTATTCACCATTCGTCACCCGTCTTCCATGAAGATTGTCTCAAAGCCATATGGAATCGACATTTCCCCGGTGGTTAAAAATGATGAGCAGGGAATATCATCCACATGGTTCATTCAAATGATGCCGGCAAAAAAGACAGAGCCCTACGCCGAGTCCTGGCGTAACTATTTCCCACAGGTTCGATTTGTGAGCAGTCGCATGAAATACGACGGATTTGAGGGCAACCTTTCCACATGGAAAGATGTTGGTCTCTGGGTAAACGGCCTTGTGAAGGACAGGGGGAAACTGAATCCTGACCAGGAAGCGCAGATCCAGGGATTGGTGAAGGGTGTAGAAGATGACCGGGAAAAAATTAGGATACTCTATCAATACCTGCAGCAGAATTTCCGGTACGTCAGCATTCAACTTGGCATTGGGGGTTACAGGCCTTTTCCAGCCAGCTTCACGCACCAGAAAAAATATGGCGATTGCAAAGGGCTTAGCTTCTATATGAATGCCTGCCTGGCAACGGTGGGCATAAAAAGCTACTGTGCCCTGATTGCCGCCGGCGACGACCATCTGCCCGTTGACCCGGCGTTTTCTTATATCCCCTTCAATCACGAGATTCTTTGTGTGCCGATGAAAAATTTGGATACCGTGTGGTTAGAATGTACCAGCAACCTGTCAGACTTCGCCACCCTGGGTTCATTTACCGAAAACCGGTATGCACTGTTGCTGAAAGACGAGGGCGGTGTGTTGGTACGTACACCTGCTACGCGGGCTTCTGCCAACCTGACCGGGGTTTTTAGCCAGGTGAAACTGGCGGAAGATGGTTCCGGACGGGTAGTATCCAGGATTCAAACCACCGGGGATCCCAAACTGCGGCAGGTAGATATTTCACTTCAGAAAGCGGACGACCAGAAAAGGTATTTCGTCCGGCGGATGGGCTTTTCAGATGCGGATGGATGGAATGTGCAATTTAGCCAGCGGGATCAGGTCCCGTTTGCCACCGACCTGAACCTTGAAATGGAGAAAGTACCAGATTTTATGGCCGGATCAAAGATGTTTTTAAAGTCCCGGTTGTATACATTGATCAACCTGGATTACCCGTTCCCGGAAAAGCGATCCCAGGATTTCATGCTGCCAGACCCCTTCCTCCACCTGGATACAACGGCTTACCTGCTTCCATCAGGATACGGGCCAGAGTCGTTGCCGGAACCTGTCCAGATTAAATCAGGCTTCGGACAGTTCGAAACCCGGTACTGGTTCGATAAAAAGTCCAACACCTTGTATGCCTCGGCCCTGCTTCGTATTGAACATCAGCGGATACCCGTAAATCAATATGAACAGCTCCGGCAATTTATGCAAAAGATACGGGAAGAAGAACGCAAGAAATTGATCATCAAGCCCTTGTAGTGATATGGGCCAGTGCAGTTTTCCACATCATGCCATTTTTTCGATTTTGGCATAGTCTTGGATTACTACAAAATATCTTTCTCAAGGGTTTAGGGTTGAAACTAAAGGGGGCTCATGTCTATGAGCCTCTTTCTTTTTTGTATTAAGCCAGGACAACCTGTGAAAGGTTTAAAAAGGGTAAGCGGCGGCCATTAATACACCGATTTGGAACATTCCGTACTGGCGCCCTTTTTCCCATTATAGGTCAGTTCAGAATAGGGTATCAGCCGGTAAGTAACGGTGAGCCCCGAGTAATAGTACCAGTCTTTGTATTTCGATCCCCCGCGGATGGTTCCTTCCACAGGATATGGCGAACCACCGGTTTTCAATTCCCCGGCCCGGTAGGCCAGTTCCACCGCTTTCGGGCCCTTGGCGGTCAGCAGGGTATTAAAGTCGGCATAGCGCCCGCTCACATCGTCCAGGTAGTCCGTAAATGTCTTTCGCGCGCCGATTTCCCAGCCAATGCTCAGGGCTTCCGTGACCGAAAACTTGATGCCGCCTCCAAAAGGCAGGGAGATCTGTGTCAGCGAATACGGGGTTCTGTCAGGGTACCTGGAAAGTCCCTGGCCTTCGGTTGACAGTGGTTTCAGGTAGTATTTTGTACCTGCGGTATCGTAGGTATAGGGATCGAAGTGATAAATGGCGATGCCTCCCATGATGTAGGGGTTGAACCGGCCTTCCAGGGTTTTGAAAAGGTGGAGCTGCCCTACGATGCTTAATTCAAATATGGAACTGGCGAAATTAAGGTTTCGATCCACCAGCATCGGATCCGTATTGTTTTTATCGTCTGCCGAAATCTTGCCCCAGGAAAACATGGCACGACCGGAAAGCCGGTCGGTCAGCATATAACTGGCCCCGATGCCGGCCGCAAAGCGGGAACTCTCGAAAGTCATGCGCTTTTCCTGGAGGTCGCCCTGGTAGTTGGCTGTTCCGGCAAAAAGTTCCCAGGCAAACCTTTGTGAAAAACCATGAAGGCTCAACAGTACAAAGAGTAGAGAAAGGATGTTTTTCACCGTCCGATTTTTAACTTAAACGAGAATCACCAGCACACAGTATGCCGAAATCCCTATATAAACTGCAAAACTCCGGTATTATTCTAAAAAGGCGATGGATATTTTTGGCTGCCGGGTTTTAATGTATGCCGAGTCCGCAGGCGGCCTTTTTTACAGGTTAATACGCTGGGAATAAATAAAAAAGGGCAAACGGGAAAACCATTTGCCCTGTCCTGTCGGGATGACAAGATTCGAACTTGCGACCCCTTGCACCCCATGCAAGTGCGCTACCGGGCTGCGCTACATCCCGAACGACCGTTCTCTTTCGAAAATGGGCTGCAAAAATAAGGGATTCCCGGTAAACAAAGCAAACAACATGTATCTTCGCGCAATTCGTTTTCCATGACCATCCTGATCCGAAACGCGCGTATTGTTGACCCTCGTTCTCCTCTTCATCTTAGTATCCAGGATATCCTCGTCAGTAACGGGGTTGTCAGCCAGATTGGCTCCGGAATTACCACTCCCGCTGATGAGATCCTGGAAATTGCGGGACTACACGTTTCTCCAGGCTGGGTAGACAGTTTCGCGCACGCCTGCGATCCCGGATTTGAATTCAGGGAAACCCTGGAGAGTTTTTCGCTGGCCGCGGCGGCGGGCGGTTTTACCCATGCGCTGCTGGTGCCCAATACGCAGCCCGCAGTGCAAAATAAAAGCATGGTACATGCCATCCGCGAGAAACCCCTCCCCGCCCCCGTCAGCCTCCATCCGATCGGCGCCATTTCCAAGAATATTGAAGGGAAGGAGCTGGCTGAGATGTATGATATGAAATCCAGCGGCGCGGTGGCATTTTCCGATGGGCTCCGTTCCGTTCAATCGGCCGGCCTGCTCATCAAAGCGCTCCAGTACGTCAAAGCTTTTGAAGGTGTGGTGATCCAGGTGCCAGATGACCAGAGCATCAGCCCGCACGGTCTTATTAATGAAGGCGTGGTGTCTACGCGGATGGGGCTTGCGGGAAAGCCAGCCATGGCCGAGGAACTGATGGTGGCCCGGGATATTAAACTGGCCCGGTACGCGGATTCTGCCCTCCATTTCACCGGGGTAAGTTCCCGCAAATCGATTGAATACATCCGCCGCGCGAAAGAAGGCGGTATTCGGGTATCCGCTTCCGTTACTCCCTATCACCTGTACTTCACCGAAGACGATATCCTCGAGTATGATACCAACCTCAAGGTGAACCCTCCCCTTCGCACGAAAGAAGATCGCCAGGCGTTGCTGGAAGCCCTGCTGGACGGCACGATCGATTGCGTGGCCACGCACCATATACCCCATGACAAGGACAGCAAGATCTGTGAATTCGAATATGCAAAACCGGGGATGACGGGCCTGGAAACCACGGCAGGCGTTCTCGGTGTGCTGGGCGTTGGCCCGGAAAAACTGGTGGAGATTCTGTCGATCGCCCCGCGCCGTATTTTTCGGTTACCCCCGGCGGTCATTGGGCAGGGACATGAGGCAGACCTTACCCTCTTCCTCCCGGAAGAAAGCCATATCTTCACCGAAGCGGATATCCGTTCCCGGTCACGTAACTCTGCATTTCTTGGAAAAACCCTGAAAGGCAGGGTGGCCGGCATTATTCACAGGCAACGGGTATACCTTCATAGATAATCTTAAAAAAAACGTCATGGAAGCAAAAAAAATAACCCATATCACCGCTGGACTGGTTATCGCGGGTATCCTGATCGTATACAGCATGATCCTCACGTTCATGGACCTCTCGGGCAACAGAACGCTGGGGGTGCTCAGCCTGCTCTTCCTGCTGCTGGGCCTGGTGTTTTTCATCATGCAATACGGTAAGTCCGTGGACCAC
>JALOMP010000223.1 GCA_025455365.1 Chitinophagaceae bacterium
CTGCTGGTTGAACGTGATGAATCCGCTATCCGGCACCACCATACCCAGCAGGCATTTGATAAAGGTTGTCTTACCTGAACCGTTGGGGCCGATCAGCGATATGCTCTGGCCGCGGTTGCAGGTGGCGCTGATATCGTTCAGGGCCGTCAGTTTGCCGAATCGCTTCGTGACATTGGTGGCGATGATCATGATTTCTGTAATGGTTGAATGGGTAGTTTTTTCATCCGTGGCGCATCGTCGCGCAGGGCTTCGGGTGTCATCCCCGGCATGATTCTTTCCGCACGGTCCATCAGGTCCACCATAAAGCTCCGGAAAAGCATCAGGGTGGATGGGTTTCGCTCCACGATCATGGAATAGAGGCTTACAGGCCGGTGCGGTATGTCGCCTGTGCCGTCGTGGTTGAGGTCGTAGCCTTCATAGCGGTCCCAGTAGTTGGCGCGGAATGTATTCAGAACCAGGGACCCGTTGGTGGCGATGTCAAATGTGTTGCCGGTGAAATTGTTCGCCTGGATTACATTATCCGTGCAGCTGGCCTGCATCTTGATCGCCCAGCCGTTCTGGTCAAATTCATTTTCCTGCATGCTGATACGGTTGCTTCCTTCCATATAGATGCCCACGGTGTTGCGCGTAAAATGGTTGTGCCGGACGTCGCTGTCGGTGATATCCTTCATGAGGATCCCGTATGCCGCATTGCCCCAGTTGTCTGAAAATCGGTTGCGGTGCATGGTTACGTGGTGACTGTACATGACGGCCACGCCGGCGCCATTGTCCCGAAAGACATTGTTGTAGTATTGGTTATGGCTGGAGAACATAAAGTGCAGCCCGTAGCGTACATTGTTGTAACTGGTGTTGCCGGTGATTTTTGTTTCCGTCACGAATTCGAAGTAGATGCCGTCCCGGTGTCCGCTGATCGTGTTTTGCAGGATCTGCAGGCTGTCGCTTTTCCAGCAATGAATGCCATTGGCGGAATTGATTTCGTCTTTTGCGTTTGAAACGAGTGCGTTCTTATAGATGATGCCGCGTTGTACATTCTGGCAATAGATACCGAAGAAACTGTTTACGAAACGGTTGTTTTTGGCAATCACATCATGCACGCCTACGAAACGCAGGGCGGCGATATCGATATAGCCAGACTTCCCGGAATTGATGAATTCAAATCCTTCAATGATGACATAGGAGGATTTTACCGTGATGATCTCGTGTTTATTTTCCCCGTCGAGCGTGGGCATGTCCAGGCCGATCAGGATCACCGGTTTGGTGATTTCAATATTCTGTTCAGCGTAGCGGTCCCGGGAAACAAGGATGCTGTCGCCCGCAGACGCTTTAGCCAGGGCAGCCCTGATGGAAGATATGGCCGTGCCTTTTTTTACCCTGATCGTTCTCGACTGGCCTGCTTTCCAAAGCAGGCCGCTCAGGATCACGGCAAGGACCAGTTTAAGTAATATGTGGTTGTTTCTTCTCATTGCCTGACGGCTTCTTCCCAGCGCAGGGTTTCACCGGGGAATTGGGTGCTGAATTTTTTCATGCTGTCTTCATGGAGAAAGGCAGCGATATTGGCGCCCATCGGGCTGCGCAGGGTTTCGCTTTTCAGGAAATAGCTTTCGGTCGCCGGTACAAGGGTGCCGGGCTGGGAAAAATCCAGCATGTAAATATTGCCGATGTCTTTTTCATCCACGATGCCCGAGTCCAGGAACGCCGCGATGCAATGGACGTCGTCAAACTTGTACAGTTTTCCCTTGGTGGTTACCAGTTCTGCGCCAAAGCGTTGGTCTGTGATGGTCATCTTGCAGAAATCGCATCCATCCGTGCCGAATGCAATGGGTTTGGGCCCGGTGCTGCAGCTAGATACGGAGAACAGGAACATGATGGCAACCGAAGCTGTTTTTATTTCGAGACTTTTGGTGATCCGTACGGTCTTTCTCAGTTCGATGATGAATCCAATGACCAGCAGGACGCCTACGGCGATGAAAATCCAGCCGCCAATGTCCGGGATGGAGTACGCGCCGAAGTTCAATAGTTTCTTATATCCGATCAATGGTGGCTGGTACGCCATGCCGGGTACTTTGATGGGGGCGGTATCGTCCAGGTTGTGCCCGTAGTTGTATTCCCAGCGGTAAAAGTCCGCCATGGCGATGATGCCGAAGGCGATAAAGAAAGCCACCCATGCGATGAAAAACCATTTGCGGTTGATGAGTGCGGATAGAAAGCCGAATACCGCCAGGGCACCGATGATGTACGGAAGAATGGTGAATTCCACGAAGTCCTTGTCGTGCAGGGTGCGCATCCCGATATAGTGGTTCAGGCCATTGACCACTTCCACGTCTCCGCCCAGTTTGTTGGGATATATTTGAAGCATGAGGCCTTCCGGGTACTGCGGTGCGGACAGTTCAATTCTCCAGAGGGGAACAAAGAGTACGGCGATCAGTCCGAGTGCACAGAGCACCGAGATAATCCGGGAAAAGGGTTTTAGTCGACTGTTCATGATGGGGTGCTTGATATTGAACAAGAGTGCTTGAAAAAAAAGCCTGCCAGCTTTTATCCCGGCAGGCTTTCTACATTCATCGCATCAAATAGGGACTATTTTTTAGAGGCGGTGTCAGCTGCCGGTAGTTTGCCCAATGAGAACGTCAGTGGAACATTACTACCTGCCGGAGACACGCGGACATATCCCTGCATCTCCTGGTGGAGGGCTGAGCAGAAGTCCGTACAATACATGGGGAACACACCTACACGGTCCGGAACCCATTTCAAAGTCTGGGTTTCGCCGGGCATGATCAGGAGTTCCGCATTGTTGGCGCCTTTGATGGCGAAACCGTGCGGGATATCCCAGTCCTGCTCCAGGTTGGTGACGTGGAAATACACTTCATCGCCAATCTTAATCCCTTCGATGTTATCCGGCGAGAAGTGGGAACGGATGGAAGTCATGTATACATGCACCTTGTTTCCTTCACGTACCACTTTGGCTTCTTTTTCGCCCTTGGACACGTAGGGGTTTTTGTTTTCCTCGATTTTGAAAATCTTCACGGAATTGGGCATGATCACCGATGCCGGAGCGGCCTGCGCATAGTGCGGTTCGCCGATGGTGGGGAAGTCGTTGATCAGTTGCATTTTATCGCCGCTGATATCATAGATCTGGGCGCTCTGGGCCAGTTCCGGTCCCGTAGGCAGGTAGCGGTCCTTGGTGATCTTATTATAGGCGATCACATATTTGGGGCTGGGTTTTTTGGAATCACCACCCGGGATGCAAAGGTGCCCGATGGAGTAGAACGTAGGCGCGCGGTCCAGCACTGCCAGGTCTTTTATATTCCACTTTACAATTTCAGAAGACACGAAGAAGGAAGTGTACGCGTTGCCTTTGCCGTCAAATTCCGTATGCAGGGGGCCGAGGCCTGGTTTCTTCACTTCACCGTGGAGGGCGGCCTCATATTTGATCACGGGGATGCCGCCGAAGTCGCCATCAAAAGCTTTATCGCCAATGGCTTTCTGCATTTTGGTGAAAGAGAACACGGGGATCAGGGCAGCCAGTTTACCGGAACCTACAATGTATTCACCCGTTGGGTCAACGTCACAGCCGTGGGGTGATTTCGGACATGGGATGAAATAGCAGATGTCCTTCAGCTCCGTGGGGTCCAGGACCGTTACTTCGGTGCGGATCTCTGACTTCGCGGAATGTGTTTCATCGCTCCATACGTTATGGGCGTATTTTACCTGTTTTTTGATGCCTTTGCCGGCTTTCAGGTACTCTTCGGCTTTTTTCCAGTTCACGGCAAGGATGAAGTCTTTGTCGCGCTGGGAAGCGTTCACCTCCAGCAGGGTATTGGCCTGCTCGGAGTTATAGCAGCTGAAAAAGAACCAACCATGGCTCGGGCCCTTGCCGGCATGGCTGAGGTCGAAATTCACGCCGGGCAGCAGGAGTTGGAAAGCGATATCCATCGCCCCTTCCTTGGCCACGCTGATGAAACTGATCGTGCCTTTGAAGTTTTTCTTGTAGGTGTCGATCGGAACATCGAGGTTATCGCCCACCGGAACGGAGAAGCGTGTACCAGCTACCACGTATTCCGTATTCTCCGTAATGAACGGGGAGGAGTGGTTGCCGGCGCTGTTGGGCAGTTCGATGATTTCCGCGGTGCGGAAGGTAGTAAGGTCGATGCGTGCCACGCGGGGGGTATTGTTGGCGTTGCCAAATACCCAGCGTCCGTCGATCTCGCCGTTGGTTTGGGAGAGTTCGGGGTGATGGAGATCGTCCCAGGGAACAAAGCCATGGGATGTGTTGAGCATGGGCTTGCTTTCCTCGCTGTACCCGTACCCTTTTTCAGGGTCAACGGAAAATACGGGTACCACGCGGAACAGGCGACCGGAAGGCAGGCCATACACAGCCATTTGTCCGCTGAAACCGCCGGAAACAAAGTTGTAGAATTCATCGTATTTGCCTGGCGGCACATACGCTTTTACGGCTGCGTCCCCGCTGACTGCTGTGGAAGCGTCTTTGGGCTTACAGGAACCGTAGGAGAGGGCGACTGCCAAGGCAGCCAGGCCCAGGATGGATTTGTTCGTCATATAACAGGTAATTAAAAGGGTGGTTTGATATCAATCTATTTAACGCCGTCGTTTTTACGCATGAATTCCAACACGTGGCGGGCGTCATCGTCAGTCAGGTTCTGGTTGGGCATGCGCACGAGGCAAATTTCCAGCTGGGCCTGTGCGTCTGCGTCCTTGGCCAGCATTTCATCCACATTGGTGGCAAAGTTCATGATCCATTCGGGGGTACGGCGGGTGGTTACCCCTTTCCAGCCGGGGCCCACGAGGCGCTCGTCGGTCAGTTTATGGCAGGCTGCACATTTCACGTCGAACACGGTTTGCCCGGATTCAGCCATTTTTACATCCAGGGTGGGGGATACGTCCACCTTGGTGAATTTTCCGATACCCTTGCTGGCATCTCCACCAGATGCGGGGGCTGATGCAGCCGGTTCAGCACCGGCCGGGGTGGATGCGGCAGATTCGGATTTTTTTTCTTCGCCGCCGCCACAGGCAAGGAATAGGGCTGCCAGGCCGGAAACGATGAGGAACTTTTTCATGTGTGATGATTTGATGATGAATGTGAATATGGGTACAAGATTAAGGCAGTAAGGGAGCCAGTTTTATGCGCGGAGTCATAAATGCTGCGTCCGGGTGTGCAAACTGACGACAATCAGTTTGTGGAGGAGTGAAAAAGGGCTTTTTCACAGTTTCTCCGTAATTTTTATGACGATAATCATACGTTGAATGACAATGGTCATTCCTCCCGGTATGGGGCAGGGCTAGATTTGTTCTCAAAACCATTTCAGATGTGCATGCATTCCTTCATTCCGATGATCGATGAAGATATCCTGCTTACATGGGGTGCCACCTACAAGAAAGT
>JALOMP010000224.1 GCA_025455365.1 Chitinophagaceae bacterium
ATGGGGGTTTTGCAGCGGAACCACAAAGGAATCTGGGTCTTGCAGGCTACGAATATGCCCGCTGTACTGATCGAAACCGGCTTTATCACAGACAAGGAGGAAGAAGACTATCTGAACTCGGAAAACGGCCAGAACGAGATTGTACGTGCCATCGCCAATGGCGTCAAACGATACAAGGACCAGATTGATAATCGCGGAGCCACCCGCACGGACAGCAGCGCTACCAGCAAAAAGCCCGCGCCGGCACCGGCTCCCGCAAAAGGAAAGCCAGTGCAGAAGCCCCTGGCGGTAATGCCTTCCCCATCAAAAAAGAAATAAGGCTGTAGGTGGCATCCCCCGCCGTCGCCAGCTTTTTGTTCCCTCACCGAAGCCATGTATCTTTAAAGCATGAAAATTTCTAATGAAACCAAAGTAGGCGTGCTAGCGGCTTTCGCGATCACCCTGCTGATCCTGGGCTTCAATTTTCTCAAAGGGAGAAACCTGTTTGAAAAAAAAGATACGATCTACGCCGTATTCCAGAAAGTAGAATCGCTGAGCACTTCTGACCCTGTCAAAATCAACGGCCTGCAAGTGGGCATCGTGTCTGATATAGAGGAAAAGGACCAGAACCTCTCCGGCATCATCGTGAGCATCCATATCACCAAGACTGTCAATATCCCAGACAACTCCTATGCGGTGATCAGTTCAAATCCACTTGGCTCCACAACCGTAAACATTGTTAAAGGTACCAGCACGGCATTCCTGAATGACGGGGATACGGTCCAGACCAATCCATCGCTGGGATTGCTGGACGAAATCAAGGGGACATTGAGTCCCACCGTTGGACAGGTGAATGGAACCTTGAAATCCGTGGATTCCCTGGTAGAGCAGCTGGGTTCCACCCTCGATCCCAAGACAAGGTCTAACCTGCAAGCCGTGATCGCTAACCTGTCATCCGCCAGCGCGTCGCTGAACACCCTTCTGAATACCCAGCAGGGAGCCCTAGCCGCAACATTGAATAATATGAGTGCCGTTACGGGTAACCTCAGGAACAACAATGATTCCATCAACCGGATTATCGGCAACGTCGAAACCATGACACGGAAGTTTTCAGAACTGGATCTGCAAAAAACCCTGTCCAAACTGGAGTCCGCCGTGGATAACCTCAACCTGACACTGAAGAAAGTGAACAGCAACGATGGCACCCTTGGCCTGCTGATGAATGACCCGAAATTGTACAATAACCTGAACTCCACCACCAACAGCCTGAACCTCCTGATGCAGGATATCCGCCTCCATCCCAAGCGATACGTAAATGTATCCGTCTTCGGCAAAAAGGATAAGTCGGGCCCGCTGATGCAGCCAATGAGCGATACGGCTACCAAAGCTCCAGGCAAATGATGCGACGCTGCCCAGGCATCCTGATACTTTCTTTCCTGCTATTGTCTGCCACCGCATGGAGCCAGCAACCCACTCGTTCCATGGCAGATACCGGGAAAATCGTACGCATTCTGAAAGCAGACAAACTCGTTTTTGACCGCCGGGACAGCCTCACAGACAAGGTCATCCTGGTAGGACATGTGGAGATGCAACAGGGAAAGACATTGTTTTATTGCGACAGCGCCATCAAAGACAATATCACCAACCAGGTGGAGGCCTTCGGGAATATCCATATCAATGATGCGGATAGTGTACATACCTATTCCCAATACCTTCGTTTTGACGGAAACTCCCGGATCGCCCGTCTGCAAAAGAAAGTGCGACTGACAGACGGAAAGGCGGATCTTACCACCAATGAACTGGAGTACGACCTGAATGCCAAAATCGGCACCTATATCAACGGAGGCAAAGTTGTCAATAAAAACTCTGTTCTCACCAGCCAGGAGGGTTACTATTATGCCGATACCCGGGAGGTGTACTTTAAAGACAAGGTGAGGCTGACAGACCCGGAGTACACCATGGCAACGGATACCCTTTTGTACAATATCGACCAGGAACTGGCCACTTTCCTCGCCGCCACCACGATCAATGACGGGAAGTCGACCATCCGCACGCGTTCGGGGTATTATGACCTTAAAAATGGCAACGCGTCATTTGGCAACAGGCCTGTGATTGAAGACAGTACCCAGCAGATCATCGCGGAGAAAATAAACTACGATAAAAAAAGCGGCGCGGGACTGGCGGAGGGTAATGTAATCTACCGGGACACCGCGCAGGGCGCCACGATCCTGGCAGGACTCGCTGAATTCAACAGCAATACCAAACAGGTACTGGCCACCCGTAAACCCCTGCTGATCCTGAAGCAAAACAAAGACTCCATTTATATTACCGGCGATACGTTGCTATCCCTTACAGTGGTGGATACCGTTCAAGGCGCAACAGACAGTGCGGCTGTCAAAGACTCCGTCAACCCGGCCGTGATCGCCCTATCAAAAACAGATACCATCCAGTCAGTAACCGTAATGGACACCCGAAAAACGGACACCATCAGGCTTTTTCATGCCTTCCGCCATGTCCGGATTTTTTCCGATTCCCTCCAGGGGGTATGCGACAGCCTCTCCTATTCTTCCCTCGACTCGGTGTTCCGGTTTTTCCGGGATCCTGTGCTATGGGCAAAGGATTCACAGGTTTCCGGCGATACGATCTACCTCTTCACGAAGAATAAAAAGGCCGATCAGGTATTTGTATTTGAAAACGGCTTTTCCATCAACCGCACTCCGGAATCCTATTTCAACCAGATCAAGGGCAACCGGCTTAATGGATATTTCAAGGATGGCAATATCGATTATATGCGCGCCAAGGGAAATGCGGAAAGCGTGTATTACCTGCAGGATAGCGACAGCGCCTATATCGGCATGAACTATGCACGCGCAGACGCCATCAGCATGTATTTCGTGGAAAAAGACCTCAAGAAAGTAACCTGGGTCAACGGCGTTGAAGGCACTACCTATCCCTTCCGGCAAATCCCGGAGGACAAGAAGCAACTCCGAAATTTTAACTGGCAGGAATCCCGAAGGCCCAAAACCAGGTTTGAGTTGTTCGGCCAGTAATGCCAATCAGCGTCCGTCCTGTGCAGCCTTGCAGGTCAGGCCGCCGGTGAACGTCCTCAGCATCAGTCCTCCTGGCCATTTAAAATTTTAACGCCAATACTGCACTCCAGGCATCGCCTGGAATCACAATACGCCCGGTACAGGAAATGCAGCGCCTGCGTATCAGCGGCATGGACCGGTTTCAATCCCGCCTGCATAAACGTATGGATGGACGCATCCCTTTCGGGTGGCATATCACAAAGCAGGCGAAATGCCTTTTCCTCGAAGGATGCATCGCCTTTCCACTGTCCATACGCATAGAGGAGCGGTACAACCGTATTCATGATGATATTATGGATCATACGGGTTCCCAGTGTTTTCGGCAGGTAGGTGGATGTCTTGCCAAAATGGTAGTGGTAATGCCAGTAATCGTTGGCGGTGACTTCCAGCAGATTGGTCATTTCCTGGATAGAGTCCGCCTGCATCAGCGATGTAAACAAGTGTTGAGCCTGGTGCACGAGTATGGCCAGTTGCGCCAGCCGTACGCTGGGAAAATTTCCCGGGCGCATGCGCAGGAATTGCATCCTGCCCCTCACCGGGTTCAGCCTATGCAGTTTCTTCAGATAGGCGTATTCCTTTTGCAGCATTCTTGGGTAAGGGTCTTCCCAGTTTCCGCAGAGCAGGCCCGCCTGCCCAAAAAGCAGGGCTTCAACCTGGTGAATCTGTGTTTTATGCTTCGCGAGGACAGTTAGCGGAAGGGAACGGGCCAGTTCATCGAACACATCGGCGTTTACACGGTAGCCGAAGTTCCGCGCAATTTTACGCCAGGCCAAAGCCTCCCAATGCCCGCTTAACCTTGTCAACTCGTCCAGCCATTCCGTGGCCCGAAGGCTAAACCGTTGCCGGAGCAATTCGTTTCGCCATGCGGGCGATAGCGTGGAAACTGATTTACGCAAGGTTCCTGCACAGGGTATGGATGATGGCTGGTTCATCCACGATGAATAGGTTTTCAACAGGGATGCGGCTACCCTTCCTTCCAATTCCAGGATGGGAATCTGGCCGGGGGCATGGCCCTGGTGGCGCCAGACCACATGCAGGATTAGGTTTTGATAGCGGGGATCCCCATCATGTCCATGCCGGTGCCAGTCGCCGGTATGCGTATGCAGCTCAACGTTACCCACCCATTCCGTGCTACCGATCCGGATCCGGGCCTGCATGAAATCAGGTCCCTGGTGCTTGTTACGGATACCCGGCGAAAGTATTTCCAGCGGCTCCCCCTGGTGCGTGGTGAGTCCATGCGTGTTGAAATAGCATTTTTCCCAGATGAATTGCAGCAGGTTTTCCTGCATGGCTTTTGGTACCTAAATTAAAGCCACCATAGGAACGCAGGAAGGATCATCACACAGTAAAAAGACAGAAAAAAACGGTTCAGAAATGTGCTGCCAGTTGGTGGATAAGCTTGCTGACGGGTAGACCCATGACATTGTAAAAGTCGCCATGGATTTCCTTAATGCCAACCACCCCGATCCATTCCTGGATCGCATACGCGCCGGCTTTGTCGTAGGGTTTGTATTTATCTACATAAAATTCGATATCAGCCCGGGCCAGGGTATGAAAGACCACATCGGTCTTGTCTGTAAAACTGATTTCTTTCTGCCGGTTCATGATCACCACGCCGGTGATCACCTGGTGTTTCTGGCCGGAAAGCGCGGTGAGGGTCCGGATGGCTTCTTCCCGGTTCACCGGCTTGCCGATAACCTGGCCATGCAGAATGACCGTGGTATCGGCACCGATAACGGGTACATTGGGGTCATACCGATTATATAGGTCGCTTTGCATGGTGGCCAGCGCCTTGCCCCTGGCCACATGGACGGCGATCTCATCAAGATCCAGGCCTTCGGGGTAGGATTCATCCGTTTCCCGGAACAGGACGTCAAACTCAAATTCCGCCCACTCCAGCAGGAGCTTCCGGCGTTGCGACGACGAGGCGAGTACAACTTTTGCCATTACAGGTATAATTTATAAAATGCCATGGATAGGATGCCGGTCAGCATGATCCATTTCAGCAGCCGGCTGACCATGCCAAAATCCCTGGGTGATGTTGATATTCCAAGCTTGCGAAATACCTGCACCAGCGGAATCAGTACAGCCATGCATAAATAGGCAGCCATCCACCACCAGTTAATCTGTACCGTATATACCGTCAGGATCAGGACGGCCCCTCCCAGCACAATCATCCAGGTATAGGCAAAGGCGCGTGAAACCGGGATACCCCATACAATCGGCATGGTCCGGCAGTGATACCGGGTATCGCCTTCCAGGTCTTCCATGTCTTTGACTACCTCCCGCACCAGGGAAATGATGAAAGCAAATCCTCCATATAAAACG
>JALOMP010000225.1 GCA_025455365.1 Chitinophagaceae bacterium
ACCCAGACCAAGAGCAGGACCAGTGGCAACTACTGGCTAAATGCGGTATATCCCGAAAACTTTGTGGAAATTTCCACCCATGACGCCGGTCGGCTTGGTTTCAAATCCGGGGATATGGTCCGCATTGTATCGGCAAGCAACCCCGAGGGGGTTTGGGACCTGGGAAACGGCACGCAGATCCCTATGCAGGGTAAAGTCAGGGCTATCGAAGGCATTAGGCCCGGAGTAGTCGCGTTCTCCCTTGGGCATGGACATTGGGCCCAGGGCGCGGGTGCTATCGAGATTGACGGTCACAAGGTTATTCAGGACAAGCGTCGTGCCAAAGGGTTCCATGCCAATGCCGCCATGCGTGTGGATCCTGTCTTAAAAAATACCACGTTGAGCGATGTGGTGGGCGGAAGCGCTGTCTTTTATCAAAGCCAGGTCAGGCTTGTGAAGGCGGGATAGCAGTTATGATTTTGATAAATAAGCTGGTTCTCTAAAATATGTGGTTCTAAAAAGATCGAAGGTGTTATTTTCATCGATCCCGAGGAAGTCAAATCCCAAACGGATTCACCGGACGATCATTCTTCGCGCCGGTGATCCTTATTGCCGTAATCAATAATACGCTTTTCCGGAGGTGCATTAATGCCCATAAGACAGTTTCTCAAATCACTGAGATTTTTCCGTCCGCGAGGTGACAAATACGGCTGCCGCGAAAAGACCCTCTCTGAAAATTGGGCGCAAGTTCGCTGCGGACAGCGGGATTGGGAGAAATTTTATCGGAACAGATGGCAATATGACAAAAAGGTCCGTTCCACCCACGGGGTGAACTGCACGGGTTCATGTTCCTGGGATGTTTATGTGAAAAACGGCATCATCGTCTGGGAAACCCAGAGAACGGATTACCCGGAATGCGGAAAAGGCTTTCCAAACCATGAACCGCGCGGATGTCCCCGGGGAGCTACATTTTCCTGGTATACCTACAGCCCTGTCAGGTTGAAACACCCCCTTGTGAGATCAACGCTTCTATTGATGTGGCGAAACGCACTGAATGAATGCGGCGATCCGGTCAAAGCCTGGGAGAGTATTATCCAGAATACTGAAAAACGGCGGGAATTTCAGAGGGAACGAGGCAAAGGCGGATTTGTCCGGGTTTCCTGGGATGAGGCTGCAACCCTGGTGGCGGCTTCATTGGTGCACACCATCAAAAAATACGGTCCGGACAGGATTTTCGGATTCACCCCGATTCCTGCCATGTCCATGGTGTGCTACGCATCCGGTGCCCGGTTTCTGTCCCTCATCGGTGGCTCGATGCTCAGCTTTTATGATTGGTACTGTGACCTTCCCCCGGCTTCGCCCCAGGTCTGGGGGGAGCAGACCGATGTTCCCGAAAGCGCCGACTGGTATGATTCCACCTACATGATTGTCTGGGGAACCAATTTGCCCATGACCCGGACCCCGGATGCTCACTTTTTTACCGAAGCCCGTTATCGTGGTGCAAGGGTGGCGGCTGTTGCACCGGATTATGCCGAGTATGTGAAGTTTGCCGATACCTGGCTCCCGGCTAAAGCAGGTACGGATGCCGCTCTGGCCATGGCCATGACCCACGTGGTTTTCAAGGAATTTTATGTAGAACGCCGGTGCGATTATTTCATCAATTATGTCAAGGCTTATACTGATTTACCCTTTCTGGTCGTATTGGAAAAACAATCAGGTCATTATCTGGCGGGAAGCATGCTCAGGGCGGCGGACCTTGGCAAAAAGATCGTCAATGGTGAATGGAAAACCGTTTTTTTTGATACCAAGGGGCAACAATTTGTCGTACCCAATGGCAGCATAGGATTTCGTTGGAGCGATGAAGGCAAATGGAATCTTCATCTCAGGGATTCAGAGACCAACGATTCCCTTGATCCTGCTCTTAGCCTGGCACAGGATAACGACGGATGGGTTAGTATCGGCCTCCCTTTTTTTGATTTCAAGGGTGCTCACACCAGGACCGGAGTCGTGCCGGTGAAAAAAATAGGGACCGATATCGGAGAGTTGCTGGTGGCCACTGTTTTTGATCTTATGGCGGCCCAGTTGGGAATTGCCTTGCCTCAGGCCGAAATGTTTCCTGATGACTACCCCATAGACTATGATGATCCAAAGCCGTATACACCGGCATGGCAGGAGGCGATCACCGGAGTGCCCCGTCAGGATGTTATCCGTGTGGCCAGGGAATTTGCTCTCAATGCCGAGCAAACCCACGGCAAATCCATGATTTTTTTAGGAGCGGGGACCAACCATTGGTTTCACAGTGATATGATCTACCGTTCCATCCTGAATCTTACAACCTTGTGCGGATGCCAGGGGGTTAACGGCGGTGGATGGGCCCATTATGTGGGACAGGAAAAAGTCCGCCCGCAGGCGGCCTGGGCCCAGGTGGCATTCGGGCTCGATTGGCTCAGACCGCCGCGACAGCAAAACGGGACCTCTTTTTACTATTTTGCCAGTGATCAGTGGCGTTACGATAATTACGACATGCGCAGTATGCTGGCGCCATTCATTAATGGGAACAAGCGCCGTCATGCCGCCGACTATAATGTGGTCGCCGCCCGGTTGGGATGGTTGCCGTCCTACCCTCAGTTTGACCGGAACCCTCTGGATATCTGCCGGGAAGCAATTGATCAGGGGGCCGAAACCGATGAGCAGATCATTGCCAGGGTAGTGGAACAGTTAAAATCAGGTGACCTTCGGTTGGCCATAGAAGATCCTGACCATCCGGACAATTTTCCCCGGGTGCTTTTTTTATGGCGAGCCAACCTTCTGGGAGCTAGCGGTAAAGGCCACGAATACTTTCTCAAACATTTGCTGGGAGTGGACAGCTCGGTGTTCAATACCGACAGTCCTGTACATCCTGAAGAAATAACCTGGAGAGAACCTGCCCCCGAAGGCAAACTTGACCTGCTGGTAACTCTGGAATTGAGAATGTCCACCAGTGCGCTTTATGCGGATGTGGCTCTTCCGGCCGCGGGGTGGTATGAAATGCACGATCTGAGTACCACTGATATGCATCCGTTTATCCACCCGTTTAATCCAGCCATTGATCCACCCTGGGAATCACGCACCAACTGGGACCAGTTCAAGGTCATTGCAGAAAAATTTTCAGATCTGGCTGCGGTTCATCTTGGTTCGATGAAGGACCTGGTGGCCACACCTTTGATGCATGACAGCCCCGCTGAAATTTCTCAGGCACAGGTCAGGGACTGGCGCAAAGGTGAAACAGAGCCGATTCCCGGAAAAACCATGCCTTCCATGACGGTGGTAACCCGTGATTTTCCCAATACCTATAAGATGATGACCGCCCTGGGGCCCATGGCGGCCAATCCCGGCATCGGTTCCAAGGGGGTCACCTGGAAAGCTGATCAGGAATATGAAGAACTCAAAGAAAAATTGGGGGTTGTTGCGGAACCCGGAGTGAGCCAGGGTATGCCCCGGCTGGTTACCGGAAAGCAGGTAGCTGAGACAATTCTTGCGCTGGCGCCTGAAACCAATGGAGCTACGGCGGTGAAATCCTGGGAAGGTCTTGAAAAACGGACCGGTTTAAACCTGAAGCACCTGAGCATGGACAGGAAGGGAGACAAATACGCATTTGCCGATATCAGCGCTCAGCCCAGAAAAATTATTACCTCTCCAATCTGGAGCGGTATCGAGTCGGAGGATCGCCGTTATTCGCCCTTTGTGATCAATATCGAGGAAAAAGTTCCTTTCCGAACCCTTACCGGGCGAGCCCATTTTTATCAGGATCATCCGTGGATGCGAGACTTTGGAGAAAGCCTTCCGGTATTTCGGCCTCCGCTGGATATGCAGGCTTCAGGCTCAACAATGCCGGATCGAAACGAGCAGGAGGAGTTGGTTCTCAATTACCTGACCCCCCATTCCAAGTGGTCGATTCACAGCACTTATTCGGACACCCTCACCATGTTGACGCTTTTCAGGGGTGGAGAAGCCATCTGGATCAACAACGAGGATGCTCAAAAGCTGAATATCAAAGACAACGATTGGCTGGAGTGCTTCAATGTCAACGGTGTGATTATGGCCAAGGCCGTGGTCAGTCATCGTATACCAACGGGAAAGGCGTTTATGTATCATGCCCAGGAAAGACTGATCAACACACCCGGCTCCAAAATGTCCGGCAAGCGGGGAGGGACCCATAACAGTGTGACCCGGATCATGGTGAAACCGACTCATATGATCGGCGGATATGCTCAACTGAGTTATGGATTCAACTACTACGGTCCTGTCGGCTCGCAGCGGGATGAAGTGATCGTGGTTCGCAAGGCACGGGAGGTTGACTGGTATGAATATTAAAGCTCAGTACGCAATGGTTTTGAACCTGGACAAGTGTATCGGCTGCCATACCTGCAGCATACCCTGCAAAAACGTGTGGACCAACCGTAAGGGCGCCGAATATATGTGGTTCAACAATGTGGAGAGCAAACCCGGCATAGGATATCCCCGCATATGGGAGAACCAGAAAATCCATAAAGGCGGATGGCGCCTTAAGCGGGGCAATCTGAAACTGACTGCCGGCGGGCGAACTCAAAAACTTTTAAATATATTTCACAACCCGGATTTGCCGGTAATCGACGATTACTACGAGCCCTGGACTTATGATTATGAAAAACTCATATCCAGCCCCAGTAAAAATCATCAGCCCTCCACACGGCCCAAATCGCTGATCACCGGTGAGAATATGCAGATCCAATGGGGGCCCAACTGGGAGGACGATCTGGCCGGTGTCAGTGAGACCGGGATGCATGATGTCAATTTCCGGAACCTGGACTATATTACCTATTTAAAGTTCAGGAACGTGTTTATGTTTTACCTTCCCCGGCTTTGTGAACACTGCCTGAATCCGGCCTGTGTGGCATCCTGCCCATCCGGGGCCCTTTACAAACGCGAAGAGGACGGCATTGTCCTGGTGGACCAGGAAAGGTGCCGTGGATGGCGTTATTGTGTCTCAGGCTGTCCATACAAAAAGGTCTATTTCAATTGGAAAACCGGACGCTCTGAAAAATGTATTTTCTGCTACCCAAGGATCGAGGCGGGCATGCCGACTCTCTGCGCGTTGACCTGCGTCGGACGAATCAGATATATGGGTATTGTTCTTTACGATGCCGACAGGATTAAGGAAGCCGCATCCGCAAAATCAGAGCAATCAATATACCCGGCTCATCTGGATTTGATATTAGACCCGCACGACCCTGAGATCCAAAGAGAGGCGGGCAACCAGGGTATTCCGAAAAATTTTATGGATGCAGCTCTTCGATCTCCGGTTTACATGCTGGCCAAAGAGTGGAAACTGGCACTTCCTCTGCACCCGGAATATCGAACGCTTCCCATGGTGTGGTA
>JALOMP010000226.1 GCA_025455365.1 Chitinophagaceae bacterium
AACAGCCCGAATTCCCAGTGGGTTCGTTATATGCATGGAATCAACCGGATATCCCTGCTCCTTTTTATTTTCGCAATCATCGTTCTCATCGTTAAGCTGTTCGTAAAGAAGTAGCCAGTCCTCAGCCTTTCAGCATGTGGATGATGCTTGACGCCGCTTTGGAGGATGCATGCCCCCCGGCACTCAACAATTCCCAAAGCGAGCGATAGTCATCTTGCAACCGGCCCTGCGTATCGGGGTCATCCAGGATTTTCGTCAGTTCCTTCCTGAGGTTGTCCACGGTCAGGTCCTGTTGTATCAGTTCCTTCACCACTTCCCGGTCCATGATCAGGTTCACCAGCGAAATATATTTCACCCGGATAACTTTTTTGGCGATCGCGTAGCTTATCGGGCTGCCTTTGTAGCAAACCACTTCCGGCACACCGATCAGTGCCGTTTCGAGGGTAGCCGTGCCGGAGGTTACCAATGCGGCCGATGATTCCCGGAGCAAGGGGTAGGTGGCCCCTTTTCGTATTTCAACCTGGGGATAGTTGCGGGTGAACGACTGAATGAACGCGTCGTCTATGGAAGGTGCCTGCGCCACCGCAAACCGGTAGCCCGGAAAATGCCGGGTGACTTCGAGCATCACCGGAAGTTTGGCGGCGATTTCCTGCTTTCGTGAACCCGGGAGAAGGGCAATGAGGGGTAAATCCAAAATCGTACTTGCTATATCCGACTTCCTAAATGGTTCCACCACTTCCACCAGCGGATGCCCCACGTATTCCACTTCGTAATTCCAGGTGCGATAGAAATCTTTTTCAAAGGGAAGAATGACCAGCATCTTGTCGATCACCTTGCGGAGGGTCTTCACCCTGCCTTCCTTCCAGGCCCAAACCTGTGGTGAAATATAGTATACGGTTTTAAAGCCCTTGTCCTTTGCAAATTCCGCGATGGGAATATTGAATCCCGGGTAGTCAATGAAGATCACGAGGTCCGGGTTGAACGCGAGGATGTCTTTTTTGCAAAAAGACATGTTCCGAAGGATCGTACCCAGGTGCCGCACTACCTCCACGAATCCCATGAACGCGAGGTCGCGGTAATGTTTTACAAGGGTAGCCCCGGCCGCCTGCATCAGGTCGCCACCCCAGCAACGTACGGACGCGTCCGGGTCGAGTTTCCGGATTTCCTTGATGAGATTGCTGCCGTGGAGGTCGCCCGAAGCTTCACCGGCTATGATATAATATTTCATATGGGAATTGAGCTGCAAAGTAAAGCATTCGTGCCTTATCGGCTGTCCGGCAGACATAGGATGTCCGGTTTTTCTGCGCCCTGAATGCCGGTGGGGGGAACTTGCTTCTACCCTTGTGTAAGAAAAGCGTATGGATTGTTTAATTGTGGCATGTGTTTAACGCCTTGCCGATGGCAGGTGGAAAACAAACCGGGTGCGTCCGTATATATTTCAAAATTTTCGCCTTATATTCAATGCATGCAGCAAACACGACAGTTGGCAGCCATCATGTTTACCGATATTGTCGGTTATACGGCCCTGATGGGCAACGATGAACAGAAGGCATTTGAATTGCTGCGCAAAAACCGCGAGATACAGAAGCCGGTCATCGAAGAATATGGCGGCACCTGGGTGAAGGAATTGGGCGATGGAGTCCTGGCCAGTTTTTCATCCGTTTCCAACGCGGTGTATGCGGCCCTGAAGATCCAGGAAATCTGCAAAAAGGCCGGGGCATTTTCACTTCGCATCGGCCTCCACCAGGGGGAAATCATCGTGGAGAATGGCGATATTTTCGGGGATACGGTCAATATCGCCTCGAGGCTGCAGACCCTGTCGCCGCCCGGCGGCATTTATGTGTCGGAGTCGGTCCACCGCAATATCACCAACAAACAGGAATTCCGATCCGTATTCGTAGGGATGGAGAGCCTCAAGAACGTCCGTGAACCGGTGGCGGTCTACAGTGTGGTATCCGCTTCCGAGGAGATTCCGGAATACCTGCACCAGAACCAGCGTCCCTCCTCTATAGATCCTGGTTTTGCTTGCGATATTTATATCAGCTACCGGGCCAACGACAACCAGTACGATGGCTGGGTGACGGAGTTTGCGTCCAAACTCGAGCGGGAACTCAGTGCCACCGTCAAGGATAAACTCACGATCTGGTTCGATAAGAGCGTGGAGACCCTGTACAAACATCCGGAGCAGGTGCCCGACGGCGAAGGAAAATGGTCCAGGTCAATCATCTTCATACCCATTGTTTCGCAAACCTATTGCGATCCGTCTTCCCTGACCTGGCAGATGGAGTTTCAAGGATTCCGGGACGCAGCAAACCGGGATGGTATCGGCCCCACGGTGAAGCTGGTGAACGGAAATACAGTGTCAAGGATCCTGCCGGTGCGCATACACGAAATCGACGCGGAGGATGTCAGGATGCTGGAAGCTGAAATCACCGGTGGCCTTCGATCGATCGATTTTATTTATCGCGATATCGGTATCAATCGACCGCTGCGACCGTTGGACGACGAGAAAAGTATGGATTCCACCAGGCCCATGTACCGGAACCAGATCAACAAGCTGGCCAACGCCATCAAGGAAATCGTGCAGGGCATCAAGGCAAAGGATAAAACGGTGACGGAAACGGACGTGTTCAGGCCTGAGGCCCGGCAGATCATTCCCAACGTCTTCTCCGCGCCTGTTTCCGGCGCCATCAAGGTACAGGTGATCGACCGTCAACGCCCCAATATATACCTGGCCTGGACGTCCAGCGACCTGAAAGAAAGCCGGGAGGAAATGTCCATCATTCTTCAAAAAGCGGGTTTCAATGTATTGCCTTCGATCGACTGCCCCGCGGATGATGACACCTTCAGGCAGCGTGTGGCGGAGGAAATGGACAAATGCGTCTGCTCCCTGCATATGCTGAGCGGTGAGTTCGGCCGCAGGTTTGAGTCGGATGAAGAGAAGTCATTTCCCCAATACCAGTTTGAGGAAGCCAGGAAAAGGGTGAGCCAGGCAGGCGAAGGGTTTAACGTCTTCATATGGCTTGATCCTGAAAACGGAAGGCAATTAAAACCGGCGCAGCAGCAGTTTATCAAGAATATTCGCAACAATATCACGAAGAACATGATGTTCTCCAACAGCAATGGCCCCATGCAGCTGGTGGACGATATCAGGGTGGTGATGATGAAGCAGGATGCCAAAGTCTACGATTCAAAGGATACCGAGATTTTCTTCATCTTCAACCAGCAGGATGAACTGGATGCGCAGGTGATCATCGACAGGCTTAGCCTGGAGTTCCCGGTGGAAACGATGAATATCCTCCCGGACGGAGAGGAATCTTACAGGGATATGTCGTCCCAGCAAATTCCAAAGAGCAAACTGGCCGTTGTATATTTCAAGTATGCAGCCGATTGGGCCCTGCCATTCATCAAACAGATTTGGAAACAGGTGGGCGGCGCCTCTTCGCCCACGCCGATGTTCCTGGTAGGGGAGGACGATCCCAAAACCAATCTAGCCCGGAACTTCAAGGCTCCGCGCGTGATTTCAACCATTGTGCCCAAAGAATCGATACCGGAAGAAGTGAAGAAGGTATACGGAACCTTGTCTTAATTACACTGCCCATTTCATAAAGCCTTGCCAGGTTATATGTTCGACAACCAGCCCATTTGTCCCTATACAGGTTTGCGTTCCTTTACTGAAGAGGAATCCCTTTATTTCAAAGGCCGGGAGGATGATATCGACCAGGCAACGCTGCAGTTACAGAAAAATAAATTCCTGATGCTTACCGGCGCTTCGGGAGACGGAAAGTCCTCGCTCATTTACGCGGGTATTATTCCCAACGCGAGGTCCGGATTCCTAAAGTCTGCGTACACACAGTGGTGCGTAGCCGATTTCCGGCCGGAACGCACACCTTTTCAAAACCTGGCCCGGTCCCTGGCCCGGCAGCTGGACATACCCGATGTCCGGATCGTGGAAGCGGAGTTGCAGCACGGGTTCTCCGCGCTCGTGGACCTGTACAGGAATTCAAAACGCTATGCGGACACGCGCTCACGGGAATGGCTACTGGCTGATGAAAAAGGCCGGGCTTCGATAAAAAGGGAAGCGGCAAACCTGATCATCCTGGTGGATCAGTTTGAGGAGTTCTTTACGAACCCGGAAAACTACCAGCAGGGTCAACCCTCGAGGGAGTCGGGACTTGTCCTGAACCTCCTGCTGGAAACTGCGCGTATCGCCCTGGAAGAAGACCTCCCCCTCTATGTGGTGTTCACGATGCGTTCGGATTATATCGGGCAGTGCGCGGCCTTCCGCGGCCTTCCGGAATACCTGGGGTTTTCCCAGTATTTCGTACCGCGTCTGAACCGCGTTCAGTTGCAGCAGGTGATCGAAGATCCGGCGATGCTGAGCGGGAACAGGATATCCAGGAGACTGACCGAAAGATTGATTCATGATATTACCGAAGGCGTAGACCAGTTGCCGATCCTGCAGCATGCCCTGAACCAGATCTGGGTGGCGGCCGACAGCGGACGCGAGGAAATGGACCTGGTCCACTATGCGATGGTCGGCGGCATGTCTGCGGATGAATTACCGGATGCGGATGTAGCGCGCTTCCATACCTGGTTCAGCGCGCTGCCCGATGATATCCGGGCCTGTTACCATGAACCCAACCTGCAAAACGTCCTGGATACCCATACCAATAAACTGTACGAACAGGCGGAAGTTTATTTCACGGAAAAGACCGGTCATCATCTGTCTGATGCGGATGCCAAGCAGGTGATCAGAACGGCTTTTACCTGTCTGACGAAAATAGACCAGGGCAGGGCAGTGCGAAACCGGATGACCCTGCAGGAAATCACCGATGTGATTGGTAACCCAGCTTTTACTACACAACAGGTGGGTACCGTGCTGAATATTTTCCGCGAACCGGGCAATACGTTCATCCATCCGTTTATAATGGAGTCGGAACCGGATTCGCATATTCTCCAGCCAGACCAGGTCCTGGATATCACCCATGAAAGCCTGATCAGGAACTGGAAATATCTCGGCAAATGGGCGAATGAAGAATTTGACAGCAGGGCGATATCCCTGGACTTTGAACAGCAATTGGGGCGATGGGTGGAAAGCGGCAAGTCTAAGAATTTCCTGTTACCTATCGGGCCGCTGACTTATTTTGAAAACTGGTATAACAAGGCCAAGCCCAATGCCTATTGGATCGCCCGGTATCTCCCCGATGAAGCGGAAAAGGAAAGCAAGCTGGGCAAAGCGAGGGAACTACTTTCCAACGCGCAGGAATTCCTGAAAAGGAGTGCTTCAAAGCACGCCATCACGCGCACGGTTATGCGCATTGGCACGCGGCGTATCGCAGCGACCCTG
>JALOMP010000227.1 GCA_025455365.1 Chitinophagaceae bacterium
CGGAAAGCACCCTTGCCGTCTGTGGTAGTGCCCTTTCCGCCCGGGTTCAGGGTGGCCGACACCCCAGCCAGTGGTTGCTGGGTGTTTTTGTCGATGACCGTACCGGAGATGCTGCCGGAACCCTGGGCGATTACCATCAAGGATAATACGTTGCCGATAACGGCTAACAACCATTTCCTGATCAATCTGTTTATCATATGCTTCCTGGTTATCGGTTGGTGTTTTTATAATCGCCGGGAACTTTTTTATCGCCCCGTTGGGCATGAAAATGACGCGATTTAGCTGCCCATAACAGGGAAAAACCAGCCAGTGCTAAAAAAGTTCAAAATTAAAATAAAATAATTCAAAACCGAATTAATATTTATTTTTGGGCATGCAGTCGGTGGAACAACTCTGGATGGATTTCCTGGAATTAAAATAAAATAATTCAAAACCGAATTAATATTTATTTTTGGGCATGCAGTCGGTGGAACAACTCTGGATGGATTTCCTGGGGCAGGGGGGAGAACCCTCGGCAACCGCCTTTGGCGTTTGGCTGATACGCGAACAGCCTGCACTCAGCATACCTGTCCAGCCTGAACGCGCGTCTGGCACCGGGGTCTATGATGGGGGTGTTGTGCCGGGAAACGGAAATGCGGCAACCCCTTCGGATGCCCCGAAAATTTCTTTCCAGCCAAATGGGGCACCCTCTGGTTATGAAGAGATGGATATATCCGTCAGGGCCGCGATCATGGTTGGTCGGCTCGACAGGTTCCTGCATTTCCTTACGAAGTCGAGCATGAAGGAATCAGGTATGTCTGGGGATGAATTCGTGGTTCTCGCCACATTGTTGTACATGCCCCGGGTGAGTAAGACGCAACTGCTCAAACAGTGCCTGATCGAAATTCCCACGGGCAGCGAATTGCTGAAACGCATGAAGCAAGCCGGTCTGATCCTGGAAAAGAGAAACCCGGAGGACGGCCGTTCTTCCTTCATCAGTATCAGTGCGAAGGGCCGTCAGCATTTGTTTGGTGCGTTTCGTTCCCTGGGCCAGGTGGAAGACGCCCTGTCCGTACTATCAACAGCTGAAAAGGTCACGTTGCTCCAATTGCTGGATAAGCTGGACCTGCACCATAGCCGGCGCCATGAGATCAGGCAGGTAAGGGAATTGATGAGCCGGTAGTTACACCATATATCATACAGGTGCCGCCCGGGCATGGGTATCATGTCATGCAGGGAATCTTTTGGCATGAAGAAAACCAATCGGGTGACTGGTTGAACCTGACAATACGAGGTCTCGCAGAATTTCACCCACCACGGAGACAAATTTGAATCCATGTCCGCTGAAACCGGCCGCGATGGCCACCTTACCTTCGTGGCCGGGCAGGTAGTCGATGATGAAGTGTTCATCCGGTGTATTGGTGTACAGGCATGTTTTCATCACGTGGGTGTTCGCATAACCATCGGGGAAATATTTATCCAGGCAATATGCGAGGTTTGCCTCATCTTCCGGCGTAGGAATCCTTGAAACAGTGTCCGTATCAGACACCATGCCGGGGGTATGGTGCGCAAGTTTAAAGCCTATCGGACCGTGAAAGCGCCCCACAGGCAGGATCGGGAAACCGTAGTAAATACCGGGTTTATGTTCATCGGCGATCATCCAGCATGGCCACCGGCCCCATTCAAAAGACGCGGGTTTGCGCGGGATGACCCAGGCAATCACCTGGCGGGTTACGGTGAGGGTCTGTTTCAGGGCCGGAACCAGTTTTGCGGTCCATGGCCCTGAAGTGATCACCAGTTTTTTACACCTGAATTCCCCCTGGTTCGTAGATACCGTGTAGTCGTCCCCCTCTTTCTTCCAATGAAAGACCGCGGTCTTTGTTTTAATTACGGCGCCCAGCTGAATGGCTTGGTCGGTATAAAGGAGAATGGCTCTTTCCGGCGTCACAAAACCTGCGTCGGGTTCAAGCAGTGTTGTATAGCCGTTCGGCAGGCTCACTTGCGGGTATCGGGCGGTCGCGGCACGATTGTCCAGTTTTTCTACCGGGATTCGGTATTTGCCTGCTGATTCCAGGACGCCCTTGATCACCTGGTGATCCGGCTTTCCAAAATACAACAAGCCTGTTTTAATATACACTTCTGCCTGTGTAATGCGCTCCAATTCTTTCCAGTTGGCATAGGCGCTTTCCAGGAGCGGCACATAGTCAGGGTGTTCAAAATAGGCTTTGCGGATGATCCGGCTCTGTCCCGCATGGGAGCCCATTTCATGCGGGATGTCAAACTGTTCCAGCCCCAGTACCTTGGCCCCGGACCTGGCCAGGAAATAGCAGGCGGCTGACCCCATGGATCCCACACCCAGCACGATCACATCAAAGTGTTTATCTACCGGTGAACCGGACTGATCCACGGTGTTGGATACCTTTTTTTTAAGTTCTTCCATCTGGCAGTATCTGTGAATAAAGGTAAATCCGTGGCGACCTGTAAAAAAGTTCTTCTTTCCATTTACCGGTTATCCACAGCCCCGGGTTCCCCTTATGGTTGCCTGGATGCAAGGTAGGATCCTGACAACTGCGTGAATTTTTTATACGCTTCCCGGTACAGGTCCTGCCTTTTGGTATCGGGCATGAAGCGCTGGTGGCTTCCTGTCCAGGAAAGGAAATCCTCCGGTCCGTGTGCTTCGCCCGTTGCGATGAACCCGAGCATGGCAGCTCCCGTAGCAGAGGCGTCTGCATCCTGTGCCAGATCCACGGGTGTTCCGAAAATATCCGCGATCATTTGCACCCAGGCTGGCGAGGCCGTGAATCCGCCGCTGGCCAGCACCCGCTCAACAGGCCCTGCCGTTTGTGTGAGGATTTCCGCGATACTGTACAGGGAAAAACAGATTCCTTCCACGATGGCCCGCATCATATGGGCGCGGGTATGCCTGAGCGTCATGCCATGGAAGATGCCAGTGGCGCGAGCGTCCCATATCGGGGCCCGTTCGCCCAGGAACCAGGGCAGGCAGGTTAGACCTTCAGCACCGGGTAGAACAGCGCCAGCTTCATCCAGGAACCACTTGAAATCTTCTGCGCCTCGGAAATGTCGGCCAAGGATGGCTTCGGAAAACCACTTGATGATGATGCCTCCGTTGTTTACCGGCCCCCCCGTAACAAATGCCCCAGGCCAGAGAATATAGTTGAATGTCCTGCCCATGGGGTCGGGAGCTGGTTTTTGGACCGTCATACGGACCGCGCCACTGGTGCCGATGGTCAGGGCCAATAGACCCGTTTCCATTGCACCGCTGCCCAGGTTGGCCAGGCATCCATCACTGCCCCCGATGATAAGCCTCGGAGATTGGCTGCTCAATTCATTTTCAGCCATATGCAGGTTCCAGCCGGCCTGCCTCGCGTTCGATGCGGAATCTGCAACGATAAGGCTTGTGCTCCACGAAACCGGAACCGGCCGGGGGAGTTGTTCCCTGCGTACGCCTGCCCACCGGAGTGCGGGCTCAAACCAGTCGAGCGCGCGGATATCGAAAAGCCCCGTTGCAGACGCGATGGAATGATCCATTACCCACTGGCCAGTAAGTTTGAACAATACATATTCCTTGATGCCCGCCAACATGAAGGCCTTTGACATGATTTCCGGCCGGTGCCGGTTCAACCATCGAATTTTGCACAGCGGGCTCATCGGGTGAATGGGTACGCCGGTAGCGGAATAGATAGACATGGCTTCGTCACTGGCCCTGATTTCGTCCGATTCAGCGTTGCTTCGTGAATCCGCCCAGGTAAGTAAGCGTGTCAGGGGTATGGAATTACTGTCCAGCGCCATGATTCCGTGCATGGCCGCACTGAATGAGATGCCCGTGATGCGGGCACGGTGGCCAATGGAAGCGATCACGGTATTAAGACAATCCCGTACCGCATTCAACAGGACATCAGGATCCTGTTCCGCGAAACCGGCTTCTGTCTGTATAAGAGGATACGATTGGTTTGCACTGGCCATTACCCCGCCATCCCGCGCAAAGGCAGTGACTTTCGTGGAACTGGTGCCAATATCGATGCCGATGATGCAGTTCAAGTGTAAGAATTAAAGTTCATGGTTCGTGGTTCATAGTTCATAGTTCATAGTTCATAGTTCATAGTTCATAGTTGCAGCATGGGTGGCGGAAGGTAAGCAATTGTCAAACATACTCCGACCAGCACGCGTCATAACCATGAACCATGAACTACGAACCACAATCAACATGCTCACGGATGGCATTGCGGGACAGCACAAGGGCGATGGCAAAGGTAATGAGGGCACCCAGGAAGAGGAAGATATCGGAAACATGCTGCTGGATCATTTCATGATCTCGCAGGAAGAGGAAAAAATCAAAAAGACCGTGGAAAAATACCGCAAGCAATAACCCTTTCAGGAGGTTGGAGAATCGTCCGCCGGGATGGAATTTGGCCTTGCCCACGTAATAGCCCATGAGGATCGCGAAGGACGCATGGGCCGGTACGGACAAAAACATCCGTACAAAAGCCGTAGCCAGTCCGTGTTGCATCACATAGCCAACATTTTCAATCGTGGCAAAACCCATACCTACCATTACCGCATACACGATGCCATCAAAGGGTTCATCAAATTCAGGCTGGCGGAATGCATAGTATCGAACCATGATATATTTGCACCATTCTTCGGAAAGGGCTACCAGGATGAAAGCTTTGATGGCAATGGAGGCGATGCCATTGGGAACATACCGGTCGAACAGGGGGAATGCCAGCATCTGGAAGCCGGCTGCAGGTATGGCCGCCAGGATTCCCAGGAAAAAACTGAAAAGAATATGCCGCCTGGGTTCCCGGTTGTATTCATCCTTGAAAAAGAAAAACACGCTGATGGCGATCCCTGGGGCGATGGAAAGTGCGAACAGGATCATCCAGTCGATTTACGGCAAATTAATGTAAATTAGTATTAGATTAACCCCATGCGCCGCGCCCTGTCTTTTTCTTCCATTCCTGCGCCTGACCCTATCCCGTACCGGGGGGTATCTTTGATTCTCCTGTTTTCTTTCATGATCCAGTCGGTATCGGCCCAACGCTTCGGCGGTAACCCTCCAACCCTGCACTGGAGCCAGATACATACGGATACGGTCCGGGTGATCTACCCTGATGGACTTGATTCCCTCGCGCAGCGGGTAGCGAACGTGGCCCACTACATGAACCGTCAAACCGGGCATACCATTGGCAGCAAGGTACGCAAGATCAATATCGTGCTCCAGAACCAAACGACGGTTTCAAACGGATACGTGGGGCTGGCACCCTGGCGGTCTGAGTTCTACATCACCCCGATGCAGAACTCTCTTTCGCTCGGGTCTGTTCCGTGGATCGATCAGCTCGCCGTACATGAGTATCGACACGTGCAGCAGTATATGAATTTCCAGGAAGGACCGGCCAAGGTTGCCTGGTTCATCCTCGGCGAGCAGGGGCAGGCACTGCTGAACAGTATGACGGTGCCGGAATGGTTTTTTGAAGGGGATGCCGTATTCCAGGAAACAGCGGTAACCGAGCAGGGCAGGGGACGTTTACCGGATTTCTACAATGGGTACCGAAGCCTGTGGCAGGAAGGCAAAAAATACAGCTACCAGAAACTCCGAAACGGTTCGTATAAACACTATGTACCCAATCATTACCCGTTGGGATATATGCTGGTGGCCCATGGCAGGGAAACCTACGGGCCGGAATTCTGGCGCCAGGTGACGCAGGATGCCGTTCGCCTGAAGCCCTTTTTCTACCCGATGCAGGGGGCCATCCAGAAACATAGTGGGAGGCGTTTCAACGACTTTGTACAGGACGCTTTCAATACATTCCGTGACGACAGTCTCCTGCGCGCGGATGCCGGTCCGGTGAAGATAACCTCGATGCATAAACGGAGTGTATCCGATTATCTTTACCCCGTACTCATTGGCCGGGACAGTATCCTGGCGCTGAAGGATTCATACCGGAAGGTGCCGGGATGGGTGATCGTTCATGATGGAAAGGAAACCCGTCTCCGGACGCGAGACATCGCCGTTGACCCGTATCATTCCTACCGAAATGGAAAGCTGGTCTATACGGCCTGGAAACCACAGTTGCGATGGGCCTGGCAGGACTTTAGTGATATCAGGATTATGGATGTCCGCACGGGTCAATCCCGGCATGTGACGAAAGGGAGCCGTTATTTTTCCCCGGATCTTTCACCCGATGAGCGGGAAATCGCCGCAGTCTATGTTCGGAAGGATGGGGCTTCCCGCATTCACCTCGTAGACGCTCATTCAGGCAGCCTGTTGCGCGAGATGGAAAATCCCAACGGGTATTTCCACACCTATCCCGTCTATAGTAAAGGCGGTGATGAAATATTTACCGCTGTACGAAACCGGTTGGGGCAGATGGCATTGGTAGCCATCCGGAAAGACGATGGAACCGAGCGTGTCCTGGTACCTTTTAGCGACCGGCCCATCGCGTTCCTCAGGGTTCGCGGAGATTATGTCGTTTTCAGCGCAGCCTATGACCGGGAGGATGGTTTATGGGCATGGAATGATGCGGCCGGCGAATTAATAAATGTGGGAAGTAACTATACCGGCAGCTATATGCCCGAACTGGACACCGCACGGAAGGAGGTCATCTATGCCGGATTCACATCCGGGGGCCTGATGCTCAGTCGAAGGCAGTTTCAGACAGGTACAAAAATGGACCTTTCACGCTGGGCATCGGCTTCCGCTGCGATGTATGCGGAAAAAGCGCTGGACCAGGAAAACTCCTCGCGGATTTACGAGCGTATTGGGTCAGCCCCCAATGGTATTGGCCAGCCAGGGGTTTCACCGGGTCCCAGGATTCCCCGCCCGGAAAAGCAGTATTCGGAAAATTCGTGGGCATGGTCCGCTGTGCCCAACCGGAAATTTCCAAGTTCACATTATAAATCATCTACCCGGCTTTTCAATTTTCATAGTTGGCGGCCCTGGTATGAACAACCAGACTGGAGTGTGGCTGCGTTTAGCGAAAACGTCCTGAATACCTTCCGTTCCGAGATTTATTATAATTACAACCAGAATGAAGGGTATCATAAGATGGGTTTCAACGCCCTCTTTGGGGGATGGTATCCATGGATTACGGGCGGCGCTTCCTATACCGTAGACCGGTTCGTTGCGGATGGCCCCTCCGGCTCCAACCTTACCCGTAGCTTCAACTGGAATGAACTCAACGTACAGGCCGGTTTTCGATTGCCATTCGACCTCAGTGGTGGCAGGCATTTCCGTTTCCTGTCGCTGGCCGGAACCTTTAACAACCAGCAACTGTATTTCAAGGAAACATCGAGTGGTAAACCAGAAGACCAGGCCTACCGTTACCTGCAGTGGAATATGCAGTGGAGCATGCAAAGCCAGCAAGCCAGGCAACATATCTTTCCACGCTTTGCCCATGTCCTCAGCCTCCAATTCAGGAACGGAATCGGGGAATTAGAGGCAAAGCAGTTCCTGGGCAGTGCTTCCCTGTACCTGCCTGGATTTCACCCGAACCATAACCTGGTGTTCGGCGCCAGCTACCAGGCAAGGGACACCCTTGGTCAGTATTTTTTTACCAACAACTTTGCACTTTCGAGGGGATATCCGGGGCTGGACTACCCGCGTATGGCACGGCTTTCAGCCAATTACCACTTTCCGCTTTTTTATCCCGACTTCGGTTTTGGCAACGTGATTTATTTTCTACGTGTGCGCGCAAACACCTGGTTTGACGCTACGGGCTTGAAAAGCCTTCGAAGCGGCACCACTACCTTATTGCGATCAACGGGTGTTGAAATTTATTTTGATACCCGATTCTGGAATGAACAGGCAATCAGCTTTGGGGTGCGTTACTCCAGGTTGCTGGATGCTGATGAATTCGCAAACCCCCTGGGAAAGAACCAGTGGGAAATAATACTTCCGCTTAACCTGATACCGAATTAAGATTGCCGGGAATTATCGTACCGTGAATTTCAGGTCAGGGGCAAAAACGAACTTGCCATTTTTCAGGCCCACGAGGATTTTATTAAAAATAATCTCATCGTCTTTCCTGGCATTGTCCCTGATGCTTTCTTTCCAGGGGTCCGTGAGGCGGTCAGTCTTATCAAAATCGTATGCCCTGAAGTCTTTTACCTGTTTGGTCTGGCCGGTTTCCTCGTCTTTGTAACTGCCCTTAAAGGAATAATTAATACGGAAACCGTTAACGGTATAACGGATGCCCTTTTCATCCACCGCAACGAGCGGACTGTCTACCAATTGCTGTACCTGTGCGGCCGTGAGGTCTCCCGAGGTACGGTTTCCCCATCGCACCGTAAGCTTTGGAACGGGTGCAGTAGCCGGTTTGGTTGCTTTCTGCTGGCTGAATGCCAGGCAAGGTATCGCAAACAGGATGATTATGAGTAGTACGTTTTTCATTTCTCGAGGCTCTCCTCCAATGTCCGGATTTTTTCTTCCGCATCGGCCTTTTTCTTCCTTTCCATTTCCACTACTTCGGGCTTGGCGTTGCTGACGAATTTTTCGTTTTCCAGTTTCTTATTTACGGATAGCAGGAAACCCCTCAGGTATTCCAGTTCTTTTTTCATTTCCGCCAACTGTTGGCCGGTGTCGGCCAATGTATCAGGTACAATGTAAAAGCGGTCTTTTCCAATCACCTGTGTGATGCCCCCTTCCACGGGTTCTGATGTGAAGTTGAAAGCGTCTGCATTAACCTGCTTTGCCAGGATGGGGGCGATCGTCTGGTAAATCCCCGTTTCCGCGCTCTGGCAGAAGATCCTCACGGAGTCCCTGGGCTTTACCTGGGCCTTGTTCCTTGCGTCCCGGATGCCACTGATGGCAGCTTTGAGCCGTTCTCCCTCGGCAAGGTAAGCATCCGCGGGTTGGGGTGCGGCGCTGAAATAATCATCGGAATTTTCCCGCATGAGGGCAACACACAGGTCGTCCCCGGGTGCGCGTTCGCGGAGGTGCTGGTATATTTCTTCCGTGACAAAAGGCATGAATGGGTGCAGCATCTCCATCAGTTCCTCGAAGAATCCGATGGCTTCTGAGAGATGGTGACCATTCATCGACTCATCCATTCCGGGTTTGATCCACTCAAGGTACCAGCTGCAGTAATCATCCCAGATTAAAGAATACATTGTTTTTAATGCTTCGCTCAGCCGGAACTGCAACATCATCTGGTCAATATCCGCACGCGCTTGCTGCAGCCGGGCCCTGAACCAGTAATTTGGCCAGTTCATGTTTGCATGGGCCGCTTCATCCAGATCCTGGAAACGGATATCGCGTTGTTTCCACAGCTGAATCAGCCTGAGCGCATTCCAGATTTTGTTGATGAAATTGCGGCCCTGTTCATTGGACGATTTGTCCCAC
>JALOMP010000228.1 GCA_025455365.1 Chitinophagaceae bacterium
GCTGACAGCATTGTCCACCGCGGCTTTCAATTCATCAATTTCTACCGGCTTTAGCAGGTAATCGATGGCGCTGTAACGGATCGCCTTGATGGCGTAGTGGTCATACGCGGTGGTGAAGATCAGTTCGAAATCCCGGTTGCGCAATTGCTGTAGCATGGTAAAGCCGTTCATGACCGGCATTTCAATATCCAGGAACACGATGTCCGGCTGCAGGCGCTCGATCTCCTGAATCCCCTGCCTGCCATTTTCACAACAGGCCACCACTTCGAGCATGGGGCAATGCTTCAGGATTTTTTCCCGCAACGCGCTCATATTGTTCATCTCATCGTCGATGATGATGGCTTTATACATATTGGTAGGGTTATTTGGGTGCCGTATCGATCCAGACGGAGACCCGCGTACCGGAAGATGTTCCCTCCTCCTCCAGGTCCTCAATCTTATACCCGCTGGTTTGCCGTCCATGGTCCAGGAGCCGGATACGGTCTGCCGTAATCCGGATGCCGAATGACTCGTGCCCGGGTTTGTTGATATCGTTGAATTCCTTTGATTGTAACCGGCCTACGCCGTTGTCCGTGATGGTATAGCGAACGATATCCTGGTCCAGTTCAATCCTGATCCGGAGAATTCTCTCACCTTCAATTTTGTTCAGCAAGCCATGCCGGATCGCGTTTTCCAGGAACGGTTGAATGATCATCGGCGGCACTTTGACATCGCTGCCGGCGAGGGCCGGGTCCGCGTCGATGGTAAACTCGAATTTTCCATTGCACATAAACTGTTCCAGCAGGATATAGTTGCGCATGGTTTCGATATCCTTCTGTATGGGGACTGTATCATTGCGGGTACTTTCAATCACACTGCGCAACATGCGCGCGAACTTCGCCAGGTACGCAGTGGCCCTGTCCACCTGGTTCGTCTGGATCAGGTTATCAATGGCGCTCAGGCAGTTGAAAATAAAATGGGGCTTGATCTGGGAGCGAAGCAGGTTCATTTCCGATTCAGCCATCTTGCGCTGCAGGGCGGCCTCCTGTTGTACAGCCAGCAGCCGGCTTCGGAAATACCCATACGCCACCGCGATGATACTGCTGACCAGCAGGATCCTGAACCAGGCAGTTTGCCAGAATGCGGGCCGGAGAACCAGTTGAAATTCTGAAACGGCGCCTGCTTTCCCTAGCCGGCTTACCGCGCGTACCTGGAAACGATATTCACCGGGTGGCAATCCCGTGTAGTTGGCATTGCGCGAAGCGGAGGGTGTGGACCAATCCCGATCCCTTTTATCCAGCCTGTAGGAATACAGCAAATCATTCCTGGGATCATAGTTGACGGATGAGAAAAAAAGGGAAAGATCGTTCCTGCCCGGCTCCAGCACCAGCGGTTTGCCGTCGGAAGGAAATGGCATGCGCTGGTTGGACACCCTGATTTCATCGAGGTAGGTAGCAGGCACCGTGGAGGTTTTAAGCCATAGCCGCTCGGGGATGAACGCAATGCCCAGTTGAGTACCGAGGGATAACCGTTGTGTGGCGCTGTCAAAATACATCTCTCCCGAAATCATCATCGGCCCCTGCACTACCCAGGAAACCGTTCCCAGTACTTTCCGGCTGGACGTGTTGAACAGGTCGATTCCATCGCTGGTTTTAATGTAGAGGTTGTCCCGGTTGTCCGCGCAGATATTAAGCACGAGGTCTGATGAAAGGCCCAGTTTTCTTTTTATTTGTGTAACGGCTCCGCTTCGTGTATCAAACCGGATCAGACCGCCCCCGGTCGAATTGCCCAGCCAGAGGATGCCATCCCGCTCCGGGTGTATATCGGAGAACTCGGTGAGATAGGCCTCGCCGATCCGTTCCAGCAGAGGGCGGTAGATTTTCCAATGGCGGGTCCGGGGATTGTAGTGGAGAATGCGGGTACTTTCCCTTTCGAGCATCCACAGGTTGCCTTCGGGGTCGTGGGTGATTTTATGCACTTCCCTTAGGGTGTCCTTTTCCCTATTCAAGTCGGGCAAGGCTATTTCCAGGAAATGATCTTTCCCGTTTTGGACAATATAGCAACCGATGGATGGTATTCCGCCGGATGCCCACCATACGGTTCCGTCTGGTGTGTGGTGCAGATCGTTGATCCGTTGGGTCATAAAGGCGTAGTCCATGGAAGCCAGTGGCCTGAAATCCCGGGTGCGGATATCATAGCGGTAAATGCCTTCCGAGCTGGCAAGGATGGAACCTTTGGGGTCAGCAGCAAGATGATTGATACCATTGTAGATATTTCCAGGCGTCGGAATCGATAGGGTGGTTTTCGGTTGAAGGTATACCATCGTTAGTCCTTCTTTAGCATATGCCAGGAAGAGCATACTGTCTCTCCGGACAAAGTCCAGGGAACCCTGGGTTTTAGCACGCAAGTGGGGAATCACCCTGGCAGAGTCCCGTACGCGGAGTATTTGCGCCAGCCCCTCATCGCCCCATTCCCAAATATTGCCGAAGCCATCTGCCAACCGGTGACGGATGGTATATTTTCGCTTATTGTTAAACAGCCAGGAATTAGACCTCGCATAGGTCATGGTTTGCCTGTTTACAAGCCAGGGCCCGTACCCCGAATAGCACAACACAATGGTGTCATTCAGGGGCGTGATATGATGTATCGTTCCCTGCTCGCTGTTCTCGGAATACCCAAAGAGTTCGCGGCGGGACGTCTTGCGTGAAAAGTCGTACTGCGAAAGTCCCTGGCCCCAGGGGGCAAACCAGGCCATATTCCGATCTTCATCCAGCCAGAATGCACGGGTGGAAAATCGTTGAAAAAACGGCGCCTCCCCGGCATTTGTTTTCCAGCTTTGGACTTTGCGGGCCGCTTCATCTACGATGATGACACCGGCTTCATCCGTGGGCAACCATATCCGCCCTGCCCGGTCTTCCGTCCAGCCCGCATAAAAAACATGGGATCCCTTCAAATCTGCCGCCCAGGGCAGATCCGAAATGCGCATCAGGTGGTTCAACGCCGTATCCATCAGGTCATATCCATCCTGGTGGGAAATCCATATCCGATGTTTGCTGTCGCGGAAAAAACTGCATATCCGAATGCCTGACCGGTTGCGCAGCGCCGGCACCCGGATGGGATTTTTTTCAAACTCGCCATTGATGGTATTGAGCAGGCAAAGACCGTTGTTGGTACCCACCAACAGCTTGCCCGGGACAACTTCGTGCAGGGCATTGATGTGGTTACTGGGCAGGCCGTGCTCGCTACCGTCCGCGAAATATTTCCGGGTGACCGCTCCGTCATACCGGTTTAATCCCTCTGCCGTTGCCACCCATAGGTAGCCACGGAAATCACGCACCACCTGGGTCACATCGAGGTTGGAGAGCGAGCCAACCTGGTCCAGCCATTCATCCTGGTAGGAAAATTCCTGGGCCTGCGTGGAGATGACCAGGAACAGGAAACAGGAGAGGATCCGGATGCGCATACACCAAATCTAAAAATTATTTACGGCGCCCCCTTTTTCATTTCAATTTTAAAGTGGTGCGGGAGGGGATTCCCCAGGTTGATGCCATGTGAGCGAATGTCCGCCGGGATGGGTATCAGGAACTGGCCTGTAAAAACAAGGGGAACATCGCTGTCCCCCTGTAACTGGTGTGTCATACGTTTGCAACGGCCGGCCCCCGTTCTGGAAGGGATATGCCTCGAACAGACTGCTGCTATTACGAACGGTGAAACTAGGCCATGCAGCCTTTAGGAAAAAGCCGCACTGTATATCCGGGCTTACCTTGGAAATAAGCGGGAGGTTTTGGTGGATGCCGGGATGGCAGGCACAGGTATTATTTCTCCACCAGTTCCACCGCGTCCGTTCTGACCGTCAGCAGGTGCCTGGCGCCGCATTTAAGGGCAACGTTGTTTTTCTGGTGACCCACGGGGAAATTAAAACAGACCGGGTACGTGTACCCCTCGGTTTTTTCACGAACGATATCGTACAGGGTCCTGCCGAATTCCTCCCCGGGATCGTCCGGTTTGATTTTAAATCCGCCGATGATAAGGCCTGCCAGTTTTGCCAACTTGCCCGATCGCCGCAGGTTGACGAACATACGGTCCAGGCTGTAGAGGTATTCGCCCGTTTCCTCCAGGAATAGAATCCTGCCGTTGGTGTTGATCTCCGAAGCCGTGCCCATGAGATGGTTGATGATGGAAAGATTGCCACCGATCAGTATCCCATCGCCCACCCCGGTCCGGTTATGGTCGTCCGGGCTTGCCTGGTATTTCATTTTCGTACCGGTAATTGCCTGTTTGATGGAGAGGATGGTTTCCTGCACGATGGGCTCCGCCGTTTCCCAGTCATCCGGGAAACTGTTGCACATTTTTGAATGAATACTCACCGTGGGGGCCATGCGCGCGATATGTACGTGCAGGGCCGTGATGTCGCTGAAGCCGATGATCCATTTGGGCTTCTCTTTCATCCGGGTGAAGCTCAGTTGGTCTAATATGCGTGAAACCCCGTAGCCACCCCTGGCGCACATGATGGCTTTTACCGATGGATCGTCCATGAGAATCTGCATGTCCCGCGCGCGTTCTGCGTCCGTGCCCCCGAAACTGAAATCACGCTTACCCACAGTATTGCCTAACCGAATTTTAAATCCCCAGCGCTCCATGATGCGCACGGCCGGCTGGATATCTTCAAAATTGATGAAGCCGGCGGGGCAGGTGATGGCGATCGTATCGCCCTGCTTCAGCGGCTGTGGCACAACAGACTCCGGGTATGCTGCGCTCCCGGCGCTGACAGCGGCTGATGGAATGGCCAAACCGCCGGCAATGGCGGAGGCCCCGGCGAGGAAGGAGCGTCTTTTCATGAAATTTGCCCGTTAAGCCTATTGATTATTGCCAAAGGTAAAGGTATAGCTCAGCAACAACTGCACACCGGTGGAAGATATGGTTCCTGTTTTGGTATTACCCTGGAAAAAATTCCCTTCGGAGGGATCGTTGAAACTGAATGGCTGGGGGAAGTCATTTCTCCTGCCCATATTAAGGCGTAAACCGATCACCCATTGGCTCGACTTGAAATTGCGCTGGGTGCCGAAGGTCAGGTGATAATTATTCCATACTTTTTTCGTTGCCGTGAGTCCCTCCTCTTCCCGCTTCAGGTCAGAGAAATAATTGTCGTTCCGGAAGGAAAACAGCAGATGGTAATCGTCGCGTATGATCCAGTCTGCCGCCAGGGAACCGTTGAACACGAATCGCTTGGCATCGTAGAGCGACAAAACATCATCTGTGATCAGCACATTCTGGTCGCTCGGAGGTTGCACAAAAGCGGCATTTCCGGGGTCCAGGACCCGGTACTTTTTCACGT
>JALOMP010000229.1 GCA_025455365.1 Chitinophagaceae bacterium
GGTTCAAATCCCGCTGCGGAGGTAGTGTTGGATCATACCGTTGCATGGAGGATATTTACGAAAGGTATCGCCGCTGATGCTGCCAGGCCCTTTGTGCAGTGTAGGGGCGATGACAAGCTAGGTGCGCATGTGCTGCATATGCTGGCCGTGATGGCATGACTTACTTTTCCTGGGCGCAGATCCTTGCCGCCAGACCATCCATGTATTTTAACTTGGCCCGGCGCCCGGCGCAACCTAAATTAAGTTATGAAACGGAGTATTGCCTTTATCCCGCTCGCGATCCTTTGTGGATGCATGTACGCCTGTAACGGTCAGACGAACAATACTCCACAGGCGGTCAAAGCCGGCTCAAATCCACAACAAAGGGTGGGCGGCCCCTGTGATGGTTGCGAGATCATGTATGTGGGCATGCCTGCCGTCATATTTCCAACGGATACCAGTGCCGGATGGCATGAGCCGGGGCAGAAATTACGGGTCAGGGGTACCGTCTACAGGAGAGACGGTAAAACGCCCGCTGCGGGTGTGGTTCTTTACTATTGGCAGACAGACAACAACGGGTACTATTCCCCGCGGGATGGGATGGACGAAAAAGCCAAAAGGCATGGCCATATACGTGGTTGGATGAAGACTGACGCGGATGGCAATTATGCGTTATACACCCTGCGGCCGGCACCATATCCGAATGAGGAAATCCCTTCGCATATTCATATCCTCATCCTTGAACCTGGCATCGGGGAACCATATTACATTGATGACCTGGTATTTGATGACGATCCCCTGGTGACGGCAAAGGAAAGGGCTGCCATGCAAAACAGGGGCGGTAATGGAATTTTAAAAACAACCATGGAAGGTGTCGTGCAGGTGGCGAGGCATGATATCATCCTGGGACTGCATATTCCCCACTACCCTAAGTAGCTTTAATCCTTATATTAGGGCTATAAACGAAACCAACATGCATAAGATCCTGTTCATGGTCATGCTTTGCTGCGGCTCACTTAGTCTGTGCGCACAGGCTGACAACCCTCATTACAACAAGGCGCTCGCTGATTCCCTGGGCGCCGATGAACGTGGCATGAAGATGTATGTGCTGGTCATTATCAAGACTGGTCCCAAATCGGACGTGTCTGCGGCTGTGCGGGATTCCCTGATGAAGGGACACATGGGATTTATCGGAAGCATGTCGGATAAAGGACTCCTGGTGATGGCCGGTCCCCTGCAAAAGAACGAGAAAGAATACCGGGGTATCTACATCTTCAATGTAAAAACCGTTGAGGAAGCGAAAGCGATGGCCGGCAAGGATCCTTCCATTCAATCCGGTTATTTTGACGTTGAAATGTTCGGTCTCTATGGCTCGGCGGCCCTGCCGATGCATGTGCCATACCACAGTACTATCCAGAAAATGAAAAACTGACACATTGAGGGGAAAGACCGGGAAGGGCAGTTGGGTGATCGTTCCCATGTTCGGCATCCCTCTATATCTCGTCCTGTACGGGATATCCACCCGTTTTTACCCGGGCGGATCAGAGGCAGACCCGCATGCTATTGGTTTCAGCTGGATACATAATTACTGGTGCAACCTGCTGGACAGGTTCGCGATGAATGGCGAACCAAACGAGGCCCGACCCATGGCCATGGTGGCCATGGGCCTTCTCTGTATTGCGCTGTCCGTGTTCTTTGTTTGTTTTCCCCATGGCACGTCAGTTAAAGCCTGGGTAAAAGGAACGGTGCGGTTCGGCGGCGTAGCCGCGATGACCTGCGGCGCCTTGATGGGTGTTTTTGACCACGACCTGATGACCAATATCGCCTCCCTGTTTGGCATCCTTGCCGTAGGCGGTACACTCATCATACTCAAACGCCGGAACTGGAACCTGCTCTTCCGGATGGGACTTGCCATCATTCTGCTGGTAGGACTGAACAACCTGTTCTATTACACGGACAATCTTCGGTTATACCTTCCTGTGGTTCAGAAGCTGACTTTTCTGTGGGTGTTGGCCTGGGTCTGGCTGGTTAGCAGAAAAGCCTGGCTCACTTCTACGAAATAGGGATACCTGTGAGGGCAGCGCCGTTTTTCCCGCATCACCCGTTTTATGCTTATTTTTCATGCAAAAGTGGTCTTCCCATGCATATACTGAACGTGGAATTCAAGTCACGCGTGGATGATTTGCAGTCCTGCGAAATGCGATTGAAAGCGCTGAACCCCGTGTTTATAGGCGTCGATCACCAGGTAGATACCTATTTCCATGTTTCCCACGGTCGTTTGAAGCTTCGCGAAGGAAATATTGAGCATGCGCTGATTCACTATGATCGGAAAGACAGCGCCGGGGCAAAATCTTCCCGGGTCCTGTTGTACAAATGCCAGCCGGACCCGGCTCTCCGGCAAATCCTCGCCCTGCATCTTGGGGTGAAGGTGGTGGTAGACAAGGTCCGGCGGATTTACTTCGTTGACAATGTGAAATTTCATTTTGACCGGGTGGAAGGCCTGGGGGAATTCCTGGAGGTGGAGGCCATTGACAACCAGGGCAGCTTTTCCCGGGAACAGTTAATGCAGCAATGTGCATACTATGCCGGAATCTTTGACATCCAACCGGCTGACTACATAAAGCAGTCGTATAGTGATATGATGTTGGAACGATCCAGTTCGCCCGATATGAAATAGGATAACCAGGGTACCTGCCCCGCCGCTGAAATCCGTCTAAATATGATTTTTAATCGTGGCAAGGGTGAGAAAAGTCACCCGGGCGGGAAGTTTTTTACGGGAACTTGCCTAAAATTTTGCCTGATGAGGACTGCGGTCATAATGCTTATCCTGTCATTTTTTGCCTGGTCCTGCCGGGAACGGTCGGGTAAACCAGAAGCCGGGGCGGCCATCACCGCGGCCCTGCCATCATCGCCCATCGATATCCTGAAAGCCGGTAACGATCGCTTTGTTTCCGGCCATCCCATCCACCCAGACGAGACCCTGGAAAGGATCCGGGAACTGAAGAAGGGGCAACACCCTTTTGCCATAGTGGTCAGTTGCTCGGATTCACGCGTTCCGCCGGAGCTGATCTTCGACCAGGGACTGGGCGATATTTTTTCCATTCGCACCGCCGGCAATATCATCGGCGATTATGAACTGGCCAGCATCGAGTATGCCATTGAACACCTGGGCGTGAAGACCGTGCTGGTACTCGGGCACCAGGACTGTGGGGCTGTCCAGGCCTATATGGAGGATACGTCCAATACCCATACGAAAGGACGGGTCAGAGCCCTCATTGAATACATCCGCCAGGAAGAGGAAGAGAAGAAGCTTCCGCTGGAAGACCGCCATAACATGTCTATCGCCGTGTATTCAAACATGCTTCACGGGATGCATCTCCTCAAAAATTCCATGCCGGTGTTGAAACCCATGGTAGACAGGCAGGAGATAACCATCATGGGCGGGTTGTACAATATGGAAAACGGGAAGGTTATTTTCGTGGATGAGTAGCCTTGCACTGCTTTGGGAAATCCTCAGAACTTTACGATGTCTCTTTTTGTATAGGTCATGGGCGTGCGGTAGCCGTTATTGAATATGAACATGGGGTTGAGAACGGTTACCGTGACCTTCTCGGCAAAATTATAACCATTGCGGCGCATGGCCATCGTGGCCTGGTGAATGGGTTCACCCAGGGCCGCGCCCACTACCGGGGTTATCCAGAGGTCCTGGATGCTGGGTTGTTCTGCCATCCCTTCAATGACGTATTCCCAGAAAGTTGACTGGGCCAGCGACCAAAGAAAGGATTCCCACCATTTGGCGTTCTGGCTTCGGACGGAATTGTAGTACCAGGAACCGATCACCGGGTGGGCGATATAATTCAACCAGGCTTCGTCTTCATCCATGACCGGTGGCTGGGTGAAGGTCCTTTTCCAATTACGGCTGATCGACTGTATCCAGTCGTCTTCCCATTTGGTCACTTCCTTGGGCATCGCCACCAGTCCGATCATACCGATGACTTCCACGCCCCCGATGAACATTTCTGCCCTGCCCGCTTTCTTCCAGAAATTAGTGTGTTCGTTACGCAGGAATAAGGGGCCCGGGTATGGGGCGATTTTTTTCCTTGATTTTGACTTTACCGAATAGGTGCCGGGAAGATCAGTCTGCGTATTGATCGTGTATTGAACGATGGCCGTATCAACCATCAAGCCATCCGGGCTGACAGCCAATACAGCCAGCTTTATGGCAGGCATATCCGAAACCTGTCCACTGGCTTCCAGCGACATCGAAATATGAAAAGCCATGAGCGATGATAACAGGGAAAAGGTTGTACGGAGACTCAAATCTGGAGGTTTATACAATATTATCGCGAAAATAGGGGTCCTATTGCTGTTATCATATGATTATATTCATTTTTCGTTATGAATTTTGACATCTTCCATCGCCGGAATTTCGGTTTCGTCCGGCATCTTTATAAAAAGCTGGTATGCTTATATTTATAGGGCAATAGCGAATGGCATACTTTAAAAGCCGTGGATCTTATGATACATGCAGCCGGATTCCTATGCTGTGCGATGGTGATCTTCTTCGCGGGGAAGAAACTTTCATTTTATGGCGATCGGCTGGCGGAGATAACAGGCATGGGTAAGGCATGGATTGGACTCATCCTGATGGCCTCCGTTACCTCCCTGCCGGAACTGATGGTAGGCATCAGTTCCAGCGCCATTGTGGAGGATGCCGACCTGGCCGTAGGCGATATTATGGGCAGCTGCGCGTTTAACCTGGGCATTCTCGCGCTGATGGATGCATTTGTTCCACACAGTCGTTCGATTTTACAACTGGCATCCAAAAACCATGTACTGGCTGCTGCATTGAGCATCATCTTAATATCCATGGTTGGGCTCAGTCTCTACCTTCCCGGTGACATCGTGCTCGCTTCTTTTATCGGGCTGACCAGCGTGTCTTTCATTTTGGTTTACTTTTTTTCAGTACGGCTGATTTACCTGCACGAATTGCGTAACCCTCCATCGGAAAAAGTGGCGCGTGACATAGCACCAGCCCGCGCCCTGACGCTCAGGCAGGTGCTGTTGCGGTATAGTTTGTTTGCATTGGTGATCATTGTGGCCGCACTCGCGCTGCCATTTTTTGCCGAGCATATTGCCAGCGATACCGGGTTGGATAAGTCATTTGTTGGGACACTTTTCCTTGCGGTATCTACTTCTTTACCTGAGATTGCAGTGTCCGTTGCGGCTGTTCGGGCGGGTTCAATCGACCTGTCTGTAGGCAACTTGCTAGGCAGTAACCTGTTTAATGTATTCATCCTGGCTATTGACGATATCTTTTATACCCGG
>JALOMP010000230.1 GCA_025455365.1 Chitinophagaceae bacterium
CAGCTGCAAAAATGATCGCGTTCATATCAGTCGTTCAAAAATTTATTTGTCCGTAAGGCGCTTGACCACTACATCTGAAACCTGTTCCACCAGTTCGAACATCGGACCCGGAAATACACCCACCATGAATATCACCACAACGATAACGGCGAGGATCACCCGCTGTTCCGCGCCGATCTCCCGGAAACCTTCCGTGAGGGTATTGGTGGGTCCGTAGAATACATGTTTGATCATGTTCAGGGTATAGACAGCCGACAGGATGATGCTGATGCCGGCAAAGGCTGCATACCACGCGTTGAACCTGAACAGTCCGCTGAACATCAGGAATTCACCCACAAATGCGTTGGTCAGGGGCAGGGCAACATTGGCCAGGGCGATGACCACCAGCAGGATCGTCAGTATGGGCGCTTTTTGTGCGATGCCCCCGAGCTGGGAAATCTTTCGAACACCCAGCTGTTGTTCAATCAATTCAATCACGATCCAGAGGCCGATGATGTTCACCCCATGGCTGAACATCTGCAGCATCACACCCTGCATGGCATCTTTCTCCACGGTAAAAACCGCTGCCGCCATCAGTCCGATATGGGCAATGGAAGAATAGGCCACCAGCCGCTTCAGGTCGTCCTGCCGCATTGCAATCAGCGATGCATATATCATGCCCACCACGGCCAGCCCGATCACCACGTTGTCAAATTTGGCCACGGCTTCGGGAAACATCGGTAGCAGCCAGCGGATCAGCGCGAAGACGCCCATTTTCACCATTACCCCGCTCAGCACCATGGTTACCGCCGTGGTAGACTGCTCGTAGGCGTCCGGCTGCCAGGTATGGAAGGGAAATACCGGCATCTTGATGGCAAAAGCCACGAAAAAGAGCCAGAACAGCCAGGTTTGCTCGCCGGCGCTAAGCTGGACATTGTAAAATGCCGCCAGGGAGAAAGAAGGTCCCCCTGTTTTCAGGTAGATATACAGGAGACCGATCAGCATCAGCAAAGAACCGGCAAATGTGTAGATGAAAAACTTGAACGCCGCCTGTATCCTTTTTTCGCCACCCCACTGGGAAGCGAGGAAATACACGGGTATGAGGGCGAGTTCCCAGAAGAAGTAAAATACGAGCGCATCCGTTGCCATGAAAACGCCCATGAGCCCGCACTGGGTCAGGAGCATCAGCCCGTAAAACGCATTGGCATTCTTGTACGACCTGTTCCAGGTAGACGCGAAGATCAGCGGAAAGGAAATGGCCGTCAGCAGGCAGAGCATACTGGCCATGCCGTCCAGGTTAAAGGCAAAACTGCTGCCGATATCACGCAGCCAATAGTAGCTGACCTGGTTGAGTTTGAAAAATTTTGCGTCTGTATACAGAAGGCTCGCGCCCATCAGGATCAGTGTGAGCGTGGAAGAGAACAGTGCCCATGTCTTTGCCTGCCCTTCTTCTTTCATCAGAAAAGCAACCAGTCCCCCGATCAGGGGGAGCCAGATAAGCAGGGCCGGGAAATTATCAAACGCAGATAACATAGACTAGATCTCCAGGAATTTAAGGTTTCCAGAATAGCTGGATGATGAAAAACAATACAGTGGCTACAACCATGATCAGGATATACGATCCCACCTGCCCGCTCTGCAACAGCCGGAACTGGCGGCCTGCATACTGGACGCCCCTCCCTACCCCGTTGACAATCCCGTCGATACCGGATTTTTCAACCACGCTGTTCAGGAAACCACCCAGCGCACGCAACGGTTTGCCAATGATCGCCTCATAAATTTCATCCACGTACCACTTATTTTCGAGTATGCGTGCCAGTCCGGTTGCGGGAACATCACTTTTCTCATAGCGACTGAATGTACGCCAGGCATAGATGATAACGCCCAGGATCAGCAATACCGTTCCGCCCATCAGCATCAGTTCAAACGCGTGGCTGAGATGCCCTTCGGATTCACCCGGGATAACGCCGGATGACAGCACGGGCGCCAGGAAATGCTCCAGCCGGTGCGCGTCCGGCATGAACACTTCAGGGATACCCACCCATCCGCCGATCACGGAAAGGATGGCGAGCACAACCAGTGGAATCGTGATGGCGGAGGGGCTCTCATGCAGGTGCGAAGCCTGCTTTTCCGTTCCCCGGAAAGTTCCCTGGAATGTTAGGGTGTATAATCGGAACATGTAGAATGCGGTCATCAGCGCGCCTGCCACGCCAAGAGCATAATACACCGGGCTTTTCATGAATGCTCCCATGAGGATTTCATCCTTGGAGAAAAACCCGGAAAATGGCGGGATGCCGGCAATGGCAAGACAACCTACCAGGAAGGTCCAATGCGTCACGGGCATATACTTCTTCAGGCCACCCATGTTCCGGATATCCTGTTCGTGGTGCATGGCATGGATCACGCTGCCCGCGCCAAGAAAGAGCAGGGCTTTGAAGAAAGCATGCGTCATTACATGGAAAATCGCCCCGGTATAGGCGCCTACGCCCAGGCCGAGGAACATATATCCGAGCTGGCTCACCGTTGAGTAGGCCAGTACTTTTTTTATATCATTCTGTTTGAGGGCGATCGTTGCAGCTATCAATGCTGTGGCCAGGCCGATCACGGCAATGGTGTTCTGGGTGAGGGGCGCCAGGTCGAACAGGACATGGCTGCGGGCCACCATATAAATACCGGCGGTCACCATGGTAGCGGCATGGATCAGGGCCGAAACCGGCGTGGGACCCGCCATGGCGTCGGGCAGCCAGGTAAAGAGCGGGATCTGTGCGCTTTTACCGGTAGCGCCCAGGAAAAGCAGCAGGGTAATGCCGGTGATCACCGCGGTGGTGGCTTCCGGTGCCTGCGCGAAGACTTCACTGAATCCCGTGCTTCCAAAACGGGCGATCATCCAGAAAACCGCCAGCAGGAACCCGAGGTCGCCGATGCGGTTCATGACAAATGCCTTTTTGGCGGCATCATTGTATGCGTCATTCTTAAACCAGTAGCCGATCAGCAGGTATGAGCAAAGTCCAACACCTTCCCAGCCAATAAACATGATCACGTAGTTGGCTCCCAGGACCAGCAAGAGCATGGAAAAGACGAACAGGTTGAGGAAAGCGAAATAACGCGCGAAATGCGGCGGCGTCTCCTCGTGCATGTAGGCCGTTGAATAGAGGTGGATCAGGGTACCCACCCCTGTAATAATCAGCAGGAACAAAATCGATAACTGGTCCACCTGGAAGGCGAATGGAATATTGACCTTACCCGCCTTGATAAAATCAAAAAAATGAACCACCTGTGCCTGGAAACCCGGCTGGCGAACTTCCATGAATATGAGCAGGCTCACCAAAAAAGAAGCCAGGACAGTCCCCACGCCAACAAGGGATACCAGCGACCTCGAAAGGAATCGGCGGCCCAACCCGTTGACCAGGAAACCCGCCAGGGGGAAGAGCGGAACAAGGTATATCAGTTTACTCATAACAGTCAGTCTCATTGCGACCGGCATCTATCGCCAGCCAGGTCAGCGACCGGTTCTCAATGCTTGAGCCGGTTCAGGAAATTAATATCTACCGAATGGATGTTCCGGTACATCATCACGATGATGGCCAGCCCTACCGTAACCTCCGCTGCCGCCACTACCATAATGAAAAAAACGAAAAGCTGGGCTTCCGTACCCACCGTCGTTGCCGCATCCGTGGCCAGCGCCCTGAGGTGGTGCATCTTTGAAAAAGCAACCAGCAAAATATTCACGGCATTGAGCATGAGCTCGATGCACATGAAAATGATAATAGCGTTACGCCTCGTCAATACACCGGCGATGCCGATGCAGAACAGGGCGACCGAAAGGAATATGTAATAGTTTACGGGCATGTTTCAGATTCTCGGATGGGGGATGGCGGAATACGGATCAGTGATTCCCATTCAGCCATCCTTTTATGATTTAAAAATGTATGTTTCGTTACTACAAAGAGAAATAACCGTCTTTCATCATCCTCTAATCTTTCTTCCCCAGCACCACTGCCCCCACCATCGCACTCAGGAACAACACACTGCTTATTTCAAAGGGCAGTACATAGTCCGTGAACAACACTTTGCCCAACTGCTCGATCAGTCCGATATTGCCCTCTGCGCCTTCCAGGCTGCGGTACCTGGTTTCCGTATCCTTTAGCGCTGCAACCAGCACCAGCATGAGGGCACCGCCCGCGATCGCGCCTGCCAGTTTCAACCATTGGTTCTTCTGCGGTTCGGAGTCGGCATTCATGTTCATGAGCATGATGACGAACAGGAACAGTACCATGATGGCGCCTGCATATACAATCAGGTTCACGATGGCGAGGAACTGTGCATTCATCATGATGTAGTGGCCGGAGAGGGCGAAGAAAACCACGATCAGCCAAAGCACACTATGGACGGGGTTCTTACTGGAAACCACCATCAGGGCGCCAAGCAGGGCCAGGACAGTGAGGAACCAGAAAAGGATTGCAGTTATTGTCATGAATCAGTTACGCTGTTTTAGGGTTGCGCTGGTTTTGTTTATGCGCGTCAATCCTGCCTTTCGCCTCTTCAAACCCTTGCGGATTCGCCAGGGGATCCGGTATCAGCAGGTCGGGCTTTCCGTATATAAAACTCTTCCGGGTATAATTGGCAGGGGCGAAGGTCTCCGTGAGGTAGATGGCGTCTTTGGGACAGGCCTCTTCGCACAGACCGCAGAAAATGCAGCGAAGCATGTTAATCTCATACTTTGCGGCATATTTTTCTTCGCGGTATTTGTGTTCCTCGCTCGGCTTGCGTTCGGCAGCTTCCATCGTAATGGCTTCCGCAGGGCATGCTACGGCGCAAAGCCCACAAGCCGTGCAGCGTTCCCTTCCCTGCTCGTCCCGGTTAAGGATGTGTAATCCCCGAAATACGGGGCTGAACGGCCTTTTCTCCTCCGGGTAACTGATGGTGGCTTTCTTCCGGAATATATGGCCGAATGTAATCCCCATCCCTTTCACGATGGCAGGCAGGTATAAGCGCTCCCAGAATGTGAGCGGTGTTTGTTCGAGAACTTTCGCGCGCTTCGTCAGTGCTTGCATAATTTTTACAGCTTTAAGGCTGTTCAAGGGTTCGCAAAAATATTTTTGTTTATCGGTTCCCCCAACTTTATCTCGCCGGCCCCCGGTTTCCCCGGCAGGTCTCCGGAGGTTGTTCAGCCGGGGAATTTATTTTATTCCGGGTCACCCGAAGGGGATCCGGAACGTTCACCATTATTTATTTAGCCACAGGATCACAGCGCCCGTCACCAGCATGTTCGCCAGGGCCAGCGGGATCAGCTTCTTCCAGCCAAGGTCCATGAGCTGGTCATACC